>NZ_DBHIEQ010000006.1:0-113323 GCF_057250505.1 Lachnoanaerobaculum sp.
CTTTTGTGGGGCTTATAAAATAATTATTTTAGGACATAATCATTTATGCTTGACAATATATTCTTATCATTCTATAGAATATTATGCTAGAATATACTATTATAGTATTTTTATTGAGGTCAATTTATGGAAAATAAAAGAGAACAGATTTTTTTCAGATGTTGTATTGGTTATTTTTTCAGCGGAACGGCAACACTTATTATAGGTGCCGTAATTCCTCACCTTATGAAAGAAATAGGACTTAATTATATCGGTGCAGGCGGTATTCTGACCTTTTTTTATATAGGTAATTTTTGCGGCAGCTTTTTATATACGGCTTTGTCTGCAAAATTTGGAGATAAGGCTACCATAACCTTTATAACTTTTCTTTCCGTATTATGCTTTGCCGCTTTGATTACCACACCCCCTTTGATTGTAATAAATACAAGTGTGCTCATTTTGGGGCTTACAAAGGGGTCCATCACTCTTTTTAACAATTACTATGTCAACAATATGTATGAAAATCCGGCACCGAAAAGCTCTGTACTTAATGCGATGTTTGCCGTAGGTGCCTTTATATCGCCTTTCCTGCTTTCATCCATTCTTCTTCTTAACTTGAACTGGAAATATATTCTTGTACTTATAGCAATAGTTGCGTTCTTTGTTACGGCGAACTTTTTTACTGCCGACAAAGATACTCTGAAGTTTTACAAGATGCATGCAAAAAATACCACAAACACGGCATCAAAATCTCAGATATCTTTTTTGTATAATAAGGATTTTTATATCAACGTATTATTGTTGTTTTTCTACCTCGGGTTTGAATACAGTATCAACGGATGGTTTATCACATATCTGAAGGATACCGGAATTATGAGCATTTCACTGGCCACTACAATGGTTTCCGTCACTTGGATTGCCATATTGATATCAAGACTTTTTGTAGCGAAACTAAGTCAAAAAGTCTCATCAAAAAAGATAACGGCTTTTGACTCATTCGGTTTGGTTGTATGCTTTTGCCTGCTTATTGCCACAAAAAACATATTTGTTATAGTTATATCACTGTTTTTGCTCGGCCTCTTTATGGCGCCTGTGTTTCCTCTTGTATATGCCGTCTCCAAAAACTCATTGCAAGGCTCAGCTTTTGCTATGACTGTATTTACGGCACTTACATCTATGGGAGGTATACTCACACCATATGTTATAGGAGTGATATCAAACAACTTCAGTATAAATACCGCAATATTTACACTTATATTCAATGCGGTACTTATCTTTATACTTTCTTTTTTGAGTTATAAAAAATCATATTAAAACAGGGCAGCCGTTTTAGCGGCTGCCCCTTAATTATCTCAAGCTTTATTTGCTGAACCGAAAAGTTCAATCTTTTCTCTTACCGTATTCTTGATAGCCTCTGCACCCGGTGCCAAAAGCTTTCTAGGATCAAATCCCTTACCCTCAAGGTCCTTACCTGCTTCAATGTACTTTCTTGTAGCATCTGCAAATGCAAGCTGACACTCTGTATTTACATTAATCTTTGAAACACCTAAAGTAATAGCCTTCTTTATCATATCTGCCGGGATACCTGTACCGCCGTGAAGAACAAGCGGAAGTGTACCTGTCTTCTCCTGTACCTTAGCAAGTACATCAAAGTTAAGTCCCGGCCAGTTTGCAGGATACTTACCGTGAATATTTCCGATACCTGCTGCAAGGAAATCTACTCCAAGATCTGCAATCTTTTTGCACTCCTCAGGATCTGCAAACTCTCCGGCACCGATAACACCGTCCTCTTCACCGCCGATTGAACCTACTTCAGCCTCAATAGACATTCCGTTCTCATGTGCAAGCTTTACAAGCTCCTTGGTCTTTTCAATATTCTCTTCTATAGGAAGGTGTGAACCGTCAAACATAATTGAAGAAAAACCTGCTTCGATACACTTTTTGCATCCCTCATATGAACCGTGGTCAAGGTGAAGTGCTACAGGAACTGTAATTCCCATCTCCTCTATCATAGCCTTTACCATAGCGGCTACCGTCTTATAACCTGTCATATATTTTCCGGCACCCTCTGAAACTCCTAAGATTACCGGAGAGTTAAGCTCCTGTGCTACCGCCAAAATGGACTTTGTCCACTCAAGGTTGTTGATATTGAAATGACCTACTGCATAATGACCTGCTTTTGCCTTGTCAAGCATTTCCTTAGCTGTTACTAACATAACTACCTCCTGTTATTAAATAGAATATCCTCTACTTCTTTTTGCATATCTGCACTGTCACATTCTCTTGTATGTCTGACAGGTGCATCCTTTATCTCCAAGATTGCTCTCGGAATATCAGGTGCTCCCATCTCATGCAATTTGTCAATGACTTCAAAATCTCCCATCTTTTGCTTCTCGCCCAAGATTGCTTCAAGCACGCTGTCTGCAAACTTATACGGACTTGCTGTAGATGCTATGACTGTAGCGGTCATATCCTTTGTAGCATTTTTATAATCCTGATACACAGAGTATGCCACACCTGTATGTGTATCAATTATATAACCTGTACTGTCATACAGAGATTTTATGCCTGCAAAATTCTTCTTTTCATCGGCATAACCGCCTACAAAGTCCTTCATAAAGTCCTTCATAGCAGGTGTGACGGTATACTTACCGCCGTTTGCCAACTCTTCCATAAGCTTCTTCACATACTCACCGTCACAGCCGCAACTTAAATAAATAAGTCTCTCAAGATTACTTGAAATAAGTATGTCCATAGACGGTGAAGAAGTTAGTATAAACTTCCTGTTCCTATCATATACCCCATTCTCAAAGAAATCAAATAAAACTTTATTTTCATTTGAAGCACATATAAGCTTATTGACAGGTAATCCCATCTGCTTTGCTATATATGCCGCCAAAATATTCCCGAAATTTCCTGTAGGAACACATACATTTATCTTCTCATTATCATCTATATCTCCGTTTTCAAGAAGCTTTAAGTATGCATATACGTAATATGCTATCTGTGGTACCAATCGACCTATGTTTATAGAATTTGCACTTGAGAGCTGAATACCACTTTCTTCCAGCTTCTTGGCAAACTCTTTATCTGCAAATATCTTCTTTACACCGCTTTGAGCATCGTCAAAGTTGCCGTGGATAGCTACCACATCGGTGTTGTCACCCTTTTGCGTAACCATCTGAAGTCTTTGCACATTGCTGACACCGTCCTTAGGATAAAAGACTATTATACCTGTACCCTCAACATCGCAAAAACCTGACATTGCAGCCTTACCCGTATCTCCGCTTGTGGCTGTAAGAATGACAATCTTATTTTTAATACCGTTTTTCTTTGCCGCTGTAGTAAGCAAATGCGGCAATATGGAAAGTGCCATATCCTTAAACGCTATGGTATCACCGTGGAAAAGCTCAAGAAAATATGCTCCGTCAGCCTTTACAAGCGGTGCAATCTCCTTTGTATCAAACTTATCGTCGTATGCCTTTTCTATACAATTCATAAGTTCTTCTTTTGTATAATCACTCAAAAGAAGCTTCATTACCTCATAGGCTGTCTCTTTATATCCCTTATACATAAGCTCCTTAAATTTGAAATCAAACTTTGGAAACTTCTCAGGCATATAGAGTCCGCCGTCATCTGCAAGCCCTTTCAAAATCGCATATGATGCATCAACAACCTCTTGTCCACCCCTTGTACTTCTATATTTTATGACTTCCATAGTAAACTCCTGTTTTTTGATCGTTTAAACTATAACACATATATCAAAAATAATAAAGTTTATATTTTAATATCATTATTTATTGCTTCGTATTCTCTCTCTTCCAATTACTCTTGTACCCAGATCTATATCCTTACAGTACTCTATCTTTTCAGCATAGTTATTGTTAAAGTCAATCTGGTTTACACCCCTGTTTATTACTGCGGATGATGTCATATTGTAGTCTGATGTCACCTTAAATATATATATAACATATGCCGCTATACATCCTATCAAAGTGTATATAAACAGATTTGACTTAATATTGTCGGTAAAATAAAGCAGTGCCGTAATTATTGCAAATATCGGCAATATTGTAAAAAGTGCGGTAAGACATAACTTGGCCATATCAAGCGGCAACTTACCTACCACCTTACCTGTCTGTCCGTTTACACTGAAAAAGTACTGCTTATCACTGTCCTTATCATTATAAGATATAGCCCAAACCGGCAACATTGCATACTCAAACCTGCCTCTTTGTACTCTGAAGTCATTATTTACTATCCTTACCTTCTCACCGGTCATAGACTTATCCACAACTCTTGTAGAGTATTTGTATACATCATCTTCTATAGACGACATAAGCGCTTCTTTTTCAATATCCTTTTTTTCAGCTACAAATCCGCTAAGATATGATGCATCAAATTTTACAGCCGTATTAAAGTCAAAAGGATAAACAGACTCTACCAAAACTTTGTTCGACTTTGCAAGTGCAAGCTTCGGGAGATTCTTTACGACCACATCTCCCTTTCTTATAATTCTGAAGTCCTTCCTGTAAGTTACCCTATAATCCCCTTCACTTCTTGTAAAGGTTCTGCTGCCTTCTCTGTCCAAATCCACAAATACTTTTGTGTTGTAAAGCCAATAAGGGAAATATACTCCGTTTATCTCTCCTATCTCTTTTTTATCATTGTAAAAGCTCTTCGGTACAAATTTCTTTTTCTTCATCCAGGCATCAAAAGACTCAAGTGCTTTCTTTTTGTCTACCTTAAAAGGTATGACCTTTGTAGGCATCTGCGAGCTTTCAAGTTTGCCCGTCAAAACTATAGGGTTGTTACAGTAGTAGCAGGTAGTAGCTACAGTTGTCTCATCTGTAACTATATTTGCTCCGCAGCTTGGACAGTGGTATTCCACATAGTTACCGTTGCCGCTCACCACCACTTCATCTCTTTCCGACAAGAGATCAAGCGCCTTTACCTCATCCTCTGTATAAACCGTATTACAATATTCGCAATTGAACTTTCCAAGTGTTGCCGAATATTTTACAGGACCACCACAATTTTTACATTTATAAATTACTGTTGCCATACTTCCTCCAAGTCTTACTATGTGGTTTTATTTTTACTACAGATAATGCCAAAAAGATAACAGATAAGGATAAGTCCAAAAACATATTTATGTAAAACCAGTTATTGTACCAAAAGAGGCTTACCAACACATCTGAGCTGTCTTCACCCATAATCTTTGACAATAAGAAATCCATACTAACTAAAGGATTAAATAACAAAATAAACTTACTGACTTTTATAAAAATTACACTAAAAAAATTCTTATCATTCATATTGAATGAATTTGCGGCTAAAAAGTAAAGAACAAAAGTTCCTAAAAAAAGTAGAAGGACTGCCAAATAAAGCAAAGCTGTAGCTATACTTGTCTTCCTTGAAATGCTTGAGCAAAAAATACCCATCGAAATCAAAAGTACTACAAACACAAAAAAGTTTAGAGTAAGCTTTACAATATCCCCTACAGTTATACCGCCGTATAAAAAAAGCATTGCGGTAATAGGTAATTGCGATACCAAAATGATCGTTATCGAAGCAAGCAAGCTTAAAAACTTCCCGGTTACAATACTCTTTGCAGTCATTTTGGTGGTTAGAAGTATCTCAAGTGTGCCTCTATGCCTTTCATCACTTATAGCACCGGATATAAAACTCGGACCTACAAATATAAGCAGCACAACCGGCACAAATACCACTATCTTAAAGATTTGCAAAAAGGATGTGTAGTCGATACTTGACGTCTTTCTGGCATAGTCCACCACTCCGTTCATCTCTATCAAGGTAAACCCCGCCGCAATAAAGTTGAAAACCAAAATAGCTGTTGAAAGCCTCAAGCTTCTTGTACTTACTCTATGCTCCCTTTCGTAAATAGGATTAATATTCATTGCTAAAAATCACACTTTCATTGGAATGATTGGTAACTTTAATGAAGAATGACTCCAAACTGCCCGGCTCTCTTATAAATTCACTAACCAAAACATTATTTCTTACAAGGTCTTCAAGCAGTTTAGCTTCATCCAACTTCCTACCATCAAAGTATACCATAAAATAGCCATTATCTACAGATAAAATTCTAACTTTTTTATTATTTTTTAATATCTCAAGTGCTGAATTTTCATTGTTGAGTACCTTAATCTTTATCGGATTGGCACCCTCCACCTTATCAAGTATTTCTTCCACACCTCCCGATATTATTATCTTACCGCCTTCAATAATTCCGATGTCGGTACAGATTTCGGAAACTTCGGATAAAATATGCGAACTTAAAAGTACCGTCTTACCTCCTCCGTTAAGCTCCTGTAAAAGTTCCTTCAACTCATATCTGGCTCTGGGGTCAAGTCCGCTTGCAGGCTCATCCATGATAATAAGTGCCGGATCATGAATAAGCGCTCTGGCAACACAGAGTTTTTGTTGCATTCCTCTTGACAATTCATTAAGATAGAAATCTTTTTTATCCGTCATTCCCACCTGCTCTAAAAGTATCTCGATCTTTTTTCTGGCTATATAGCCCGTAAGACCATATGTAGAGGCAAAAAACACCATATATTCAAATACTGTCATATCATCATATATTCCCAAAACATCCGGAACATATCCTACCGTTTCCTTAGCGATTCTCTCTTCTTTAACCAAATTTACATTGTCAAAGAGTATCTCACCTCTGTCAGGCAACATGATTCCTGAAATCATCTTTATTGCCGTTGTCTTGCCTGCTCCGTTAGGTCCCACAAGACCGTATAGCGCACCGTCAGGTATCGTTAAACTGAGATTTGACAATGCAATATGTCTTCCATATGATTTACATAAATTTTTTAATTCCAACATTTATTTTTCCACACCCAATACAGTTATCATCGGCAGTGCCGTCTCCAAGTCGCTGTTTTCTATATTTGAATACCTGACCCTTATAGTGTTTGTATCTGAAAGATATGTAAGTAAATCAATTATAGAAAAATCGTTCTTTGAAATAAAATCAAAGTTTCCGGTTTTAAAATTATAAAGAGCAATATTTCCCTTGAACAGTTTTATTTTATCACTATACCTTTGATTTGAGAAAACATCCGATATCTGTTCAAACTTTACCTCCTCAATATTTATATTATCTCCGAGAAAATACTCCAAAACCGTAGCATCACTGCTTCTTAGCGCATTATCTATATATGAATAATCTCCGCTTAATATTAGAGGCATCTTAAGAAGCGCCTGTCTGTATACCTTGCCGTCTTCAATAGAATTTACAGGTATAACTGATGTCAAAAGTGTCAATCCGCTCCCTTCCATAGTATTGCCAAAGAATATAGGGTTTGACAAAGGCACTTCAGAAAATGCGATTATTCTTGCATCCGCCGTATAACCGTTTGAATTTTCCTTCAAGTAAAACGAGATAAAGTTTGACACATTCATAAGCTGCATATACTTTTCAATATCAATTCCTTTTACACCGCCGTTTTTATTTATTGTGTTATACTTTTCCATACCTGTAATAAGCCTTGCGGTTATATCAAAATTTGTCAAAGGTATATTTATAAGCTCGCAGTTGTCTATCTGTCTTGTCTCTCCCGCCTCAAAATCTCCAAGTATGGCAATCTTACCATATAAAATCAATGTGGCGTTCTTTACCTTATAGTCGTAATTATTTGTAATCTCCACATTAATGTTTCCGTCAAAAGAATTTATTTCTCCGGTAAAACCTTCATTATTGAGATTTTCAATTGTTTTATCCAGTTTCCATATATTTGATGAAAACGCACCTATATGGTTTATATGTACATTCTTTGTAAATTCCGTATTATCAATAGTTATTGATGTATTTCTTTTCAGCTCCCTATTACTGTTGCTGCCTTTTATATCTCTTATTATCGGAACTATAGAATAATTTGAATCAACCACCACATCATAAGGCTTGTTATACGGATTTCTGAGGTTCACATATGTAGACTCCGAAACGTCCAAGTCTCCGGCCTCATATACCGTCACATAATTATAAAATGTTGTGGTAAACCTTGTTCTGCCGTTGTATATAATTACTACAGCAAGAAACAAAAAAGATATAAGTACTACGGCTTTTCTGTAGTAAATTGCCAGACCGTAATCTCTCAGATAAATAAATAAAACAGGTCCGATTATCAATATATATGCTATTATTATAAGGGTATACACCGGCATGGCCGGAAGCTTTTTTGTTTCTGAGGAATTCAGTATAGGCTCTACATTTTGAAATGTGTTGTCGGATACTTCATACTGTTTTGCAAGTTTGTCAATTCTCTCATCTCCAAGCACACTTGAAACTATATATCTGGCAAACTGTGTATTATCCTTGGCAAACTGTGACAGATCGCAAAAATCAAATCCTGCAACCGCTATCAAACCTCTTTGCTTGTTTACAGAGGTTATAAGCGGAAAATCACCGTCAGACATTATAACATTGCCGCCATGTAAATTTATACTTACAGTATCCAAGTCTATCTGTTTGTCTTCATTGTTAAAGCTGAAATTGACTGTCCTCATTCTTGGTGCTTCATACATATCCTCCAAAAGCTCAGGTGCATATCTTCCTATGGTATCATCAGCTCTCTTGCCTGTGCCGATAATCAATACCCCTCCCTGTTTTATCCAATCCATCAGTGCTCGTGACTGCTCATTTGACAAATCTCTTATTCTGAAATTGCTGATAATTATCATATCCAACTGTTCAAGCCCTGAATACGATTTAGGGAAAGAACCTGCCGCCAGATTGACAGTCTTCAAATTCATAAGTCCGAAATTTATCGCAACATCATCAAAATAGTTTATTTGGTTTTGGCTGTCACTTAAAAGCCCTACCAATAAATTGGACCTGTTTGCTTCCATATTCAAAGACAGCACCTTTTTTTCAACTGTCTTTTTATCAGTATCTTTTAGCGACACTTCTATTGTATTTACATCATTACTTATCCTGATACAATAATCTGACAGCAGGCTCTTCTTTGCATCCAAACTTACTTTGTACTCATACGCATACTTTCTGTTGTCTTCTTCCGTAAATTCAACCGATATCTTCCCGTCAAATTTTTGTTCGGAGAAATTACTGTAAAATACATGAATAGGGAGGTATCTCCCTCCCTTTGCAATATTTCCGTAACCATAGCTTATATCCATAGTTACCTTATTATTCTCTTTATCTGTAGCAAAAGAATTGATATGGACACCTGCAATAAAACAAAAGAACAATAATAAGAATACAAATACCCTATTCAAATCCTTTAAAATTTTCTCTTTCAACATCTAACTCCTTCGGCAATGTCACACTGAATACGGTTCCGCCAAGATCACTTGTAACTTCAATAACGCCGTGATGTAATTCCGTAATATTCTTTGCTATCGCAAGTCCGAGACCTGTTCCTCCTGTATTTGAGTTTCTGGCCTGATCCACCCTGTAAAACTTATCAAATATCAGCGGTAATTCATTTTGCGGAATTACCTTTCCGTAGTTTATCACCGCAACCTTTACTATCTTCTTCTCTGCGGTAATCTTGATATCAATCCTTTTTCCGTCTGCACCGTATTTTATGGCATTGTTTATCAGATTATCAAACAGCCTTGCAAGCAAAGTACCGTCTCCGTCTATTATATATGAGTCAATATTTGTATTTACACTGCAAGTGATACCGTTTTTTTCAAAGTTCGGATAAAACTCTTCCATAAGCTGACATAACAACTTTATAATATCTATCTTATCCACTTTAAGCACCAGCTTTGAAGAATTTGTCTTTGTAAAGCTGAACAGACTTTCTATCAAATCCTGCAGTTTTTTCGCCTTCTCATATACTATATTTAAATACTCCTTCTTTGTATCCTCAGGCAAATCGCGCTTATTTATCAAATCCAGATACCCGAGTATTGATGTCAGCGGAGTTCTCAAATCATGTGCAATATTTGTAATCATCTCGTTTTTGGACTTTTCATTCTTTCGCTCACTGTCCATAAGAGACCTTAATTCTTTGGCCATCTTATTGATACTTGCAGCTATCTCAGAAAACTCATTGTCGCCCTTTACCGCAACATTGGTATTTAAGTCTCCTGCCGACATCTTTTTTATGGCATGGAGTATATCATCTATATATATAAATGATTTTCTTTGCAATCCCCAAAATATTGCGGTAAATACACCTATACCGAAAACCACCAAAACAAGTATGACTACCAAATCACTTCCGCTCCCTCTTACCAAGAGAGTATCGTTTTCATGATTTATAATATGCAATCTCGAAAAAACCGAAATATTGCTTACCACCAAGGTCTCTACCAAAATAGAAACCACCAGACTGAAGAGGATATTTAATATGACTTTAGTCTGAAATTTCTTTTCTAAATCATCTCTCAATTTTATATCCAACACCCCAAACAGTAGTTATAATCTTATTTTCTCTTGAATCTTCATTCATCTTTCCGCGAAGCCTTCTGATATGTACCATTACGGTATTGTTGGCTTCATATACCTTCTCATTCCACACTCTTTCAAATATATCGTCTGTAGAGAATACTCTTCCGGCATTGCTGGCAAGCAAATACAGAATATCAAACTCAATAGGTGTAAGTTTTACTTCATTGCCGTCTATTATGACCTTGTGATTTTCCTTGTTGATAATCATTCCCTTAAGCCTTATCTCATTAGGATCCTCTTTTTCAGCCACAGTACTGTTAGGATTTAGCTGAGTGTATCTGCGAAGCTGTGATTTTACTCTGGCTGTAAGTTCCAAAGTATTAAAAGGCTTTGTCACATAGTCGTCCGCCCCTGTTCCAAGCCCAAGTATCTTGTCAAGGTCGGCACTCTTTGCACTGAGAAGGATGATAGGGAAATTGTGCTTTTCTCTTATTTTTTTGCACATCTCAAGTCCGTCCATACCCGGCATCATTATATCAAGTATTGCAAGATGAATATCTTCTTTTTCTATTATAGCAAGTCCGTCTTCCGCATTATTTGCCTTAAAAACGGTATAACCGTCACTTACCAGATATATCTCCACCAAATCAGCTATTTCTTTTTCATCGTCTACTACTAAAATATTTATATCCACTCTTATCTCTCCTTTATTCACTACCTGTTTCACTCTGATTTTCAGCACCGGTTTCATCTTGGCTCTCATCTTTCCTCGTTTCATCAACCGGTCCGTCTTCCTTACTCTCGTCTTCTATATGTTCGCCTTCACCTTCTTTGGTTTCGCCGTCATCTTTATGTGGAGATATTCCGATAGCACCTTCCAAATCGGTATCTACACTGACATCGGTATCCTCTTTGTCGGCACCAAGCCCTGAGTCCTTGATTATCTTATTGCTTATCTTTATCAGTTCTTCACTTGGTGTATACGTATATCCCGGAATTTTTCCGAAAAGCATCTGATGAAGTGCAATTACATTTGACTTCAGTGTAACAGGTACAACATAATCTCTTCTGTGCATCTTTTTGGTATCCTTATCAAAAGGAAAACCTGCAGTCTCGCTTAAATGATATTTTGATATATCCTTTGCAAAAGGTATAAGGTCATTTATACCTACATTTGTGGAAGTCTGCGGCAATACCGCTACCAAAATACTGTACAATGTTGAGAAATTGGCACTCTTGGCCTTATCAAATGCCAAACTCACTACCTTTCTTTGTCTTTCAGTTCTGTTAAAGTCTGTATCCATAAGTCTTAATCTTGCATATGCTACAGCCTGTACGCCGTCAAGGTGATTCATTCCGGCATGTTCAAGCTCATGTGAACCTACACCTGTCGCCTCTACAGTCTTTGCAATAAATGAATTCAGATATTTGAACTCCGCATCCGTCACTTCAAGGTCGACACCGCCTAAAATATTGATGGCGTCAATAACCGCCTTCCAGTTTACCGTAATATATTCCTTTAAGTCCATATCAAGGTTTCGATTCAATGTCTGTATGGCCTGTTCCGGTCCGCCTTCAACATATGCCTGATTAAACTTATGGAACTTGCCGTCACTGTCAATCATCGAATACATATCTCTGTAAATAGATACAAGCTGTATATCTCCTGTCTCTCTGTTTACATTGACTATCATATTTACATCACTTAAAGCGCCTTTTCCTACATTTCCGTCTCTTGAGTCCACTCCGAATACGGCTACCGTATAGTAACCTTTTTGGTCTTTGACATAGTGAAATGCAAAATACGTACCGCCGCCGACTATAGTAAACAAAAGTATAAGTAAAACCAGCCTGCTAAGAAACCCTCGCTTCTTTTTAAGCTTCTTTTGCTTTACTTCATTTGCCTTTACCTGCTTTTGCGCTTTCTTAAGTTGCTTGGAACTTGGTCCTACGTTCACCTTCTTGGTAACCTTTTGTGTCTTTACAATCTTTTTTGTAACCGGTTTTTGTACCTTCTTTTTAACAATCCTTTTAGGGGCTTCTTCTTGAGGCTCGCTAAACCTTAAGTTATCACTTTTTCGTACTACCGATTTTTGATTACTCTTGGGCAAAGGTATCTTTATACCGTCAGACTCCGCATCTTCGCTTAGATTGCTCTTTATGTTTCTACCGTTTTTGGGTTTTGAAGACCTGTTCCCGATAATATTTATCTTATCAGCCTTTTTTTCTACTTTTCTTATGTTCTTTCCAATCTCTTCAAGCCTTTTATTATTTTCGCTTATGGTCTTCTGAAGTTTTTCGTTTTCTTCTTTTAGTTTCTCTTCTTCTCTTATTTTTTTGAGCTTAGCCAGATCTCTCAAATACTTTTCAAGATCCTCACTGTCCGCTTCACTAAGCTCTTTATACAAATCATCATCTCTCATCTGGAGTAATGCTCCTTTCAAGAAGTATTCTTCTATATTCTATCATAGATAAAAATAATATACACTAAGAAAAACAGAATAAAAAAGTATATTTCCATAAAAAAAGGCGGGCAAAGCCCGGCCTATAAACATTAAGTCGATTTCTTAATATTTTATTTAGAAAGTGATACCCCATTTGAATTTGTATCATCCTTAGTCAAATCAATTTTATCAGACTCTTCTTTGCTTACTGCAGTATCATCGGCTGCCAACTCTCTTGCAAGCTTTGCAGTCTCGTCTACAATATCACTTGTATTTTTTGCGCCGTCAAGCTTATTGCCGCATTTTGTACAAAAGCTTGTACCCTCTGCACATACGGCGCCACAGTTGTCACATACTACAGTATTTTTTGCAGTCTCATTTGTTGCCTTGCTCTGTGCCTGCATTTTCTTGGCATTTTCAAGATTATTTCCGCAGTGATTACAAAATGTCGACGACTCCGGGCAAGTTGCACCGCATTTATCACATACTACAGTTTTTGCACCTGCCTTACTTGCGGCAGCAGATACATTGCTTGCTACACTGTTTGCCATACTTCCGGCTTTATTTAACATTTCCTTTGCATAGTTAACATTCAAATCAAGTGCTACGGCATTTTCATCTATCTCCGTTCTACCTGTTTTTAAAATACCGTATATTGAAAGTATAAGGTTTATAAACAACAAAATCACCAATATCCAAGCAAAGAATGTAGCGCTTAAAAATGAAGCA
This sequence comes from Lachnoanaerobaculum sp., assembly GCF_057250505.1. NCBI lineage: Bacteria > Bacillati > Bacillota > Clostridia > Lachnospirales > Lachnospiraceae > Lachnoanaerobaculum > Lachnoanaerobaculum sp. The sequence goes on from NZ_DBHIEQ010000006.1 coordinate 13,552, forward strand.
TGCATGCCTGATACGCCGTTTGTTGAAGTAAACTCTACAAATCCTAAAGACACATTCAAAATATAAATTATATGTACAAATATATAACTTCTGTTGCCTGTAGCCTTTTTGTTAAGTGCCCACAACACTATATTTGCAATAGGATAAAATAAAAATAAAAGTATAGGCCCCTTAATTGCGGCAAGCTGTCCTACAACACTGTCACTCGGATCTATCAATAATGCGCTGAACATTGAAAAACTCTTTTTGAAATCATCTCCCAAAAAGCCGGCGCTAAAATCCACCTTGATTATAGGTATAAAGAAAAATATAACAAACAGTGCCGAAAGAATACATAAAATATTTAATACACTTAGTCCTTTACTGTTAATAACCAAATCGTTGTTTTTTGTCCTTTTTATGCCCTTTAACATATAACTCTCTCCTTATCTTTATGTAATTTCTTTGCCGCAACTTGAACAGAACTTATCGCCCTGATTGTTCTTTGCTCCGCAGTGCGGACAAAATACTGTCTTATTGCCTGTGTCAACATTAGCGCTTCCACCTGCCTGTGCTTTCTTTTTCTTTGACTTCTTTATAGAAATTATAACCACAATCACTAAGATAAAGATTACGATAAGTGCGGCGGCGGCAAAAATAAGATATCTGAAGTAATTTGTACGAACACTTGTAAACTCAGGGAAACTTATATGTGTAGCAGCCACATTATCTCCCTTTACCACAAAGTCATTTCCATTAAACTTTGCCGTTACATCGTCAAAACCTCCTCCGAAGTAATCACCTCTTGCTAAAGGTTTACCTATACCTTTTACCCTGTACTCATATGAGCCTATAGTTCCGAGTGTGAATATCTCAGGTGTAAAATCATCTGTAAAGCTTATTTTTTGCTTATCTGCAAGATATCCCTTCTTATCAATATCCAAATCTGCACTGTTTCTGTCATAATCCGTGGCTTTTTCCCACATCTTAACATCTTCATCAAGAGTACCTACAGAAGTTATCTTTACTTCAAGGTCTTTACCCTTTGGCGCCAGCTTGCCTACTTTGATCTTGGTATCTGCAAATGCCTTTTTTAAGTTGTCTTCAAGTGTCTTTGTGTCCTCATCTGTAAATGAATCTTTAAATACAACTGTAATATTTCTTTTTATCTTACCTGTCGGACTTATAGTCACAATATGCTTATACTTACTCACTGTAGGAACAATATTCACATCCATACTGATATCAAATGCCGAACTGTTACCGCTAAATAAAAGCTCATTTTTATCACTGTCAAATGAAGCCATTGACAGATTTTGCTCTGTACCTTCGGCGTCAATTACATCTCCGCCGTAGTTGTTTTGCGGATTGACATAGTAGTTGAATCTGACCGTATTGTCACTGTTACTGATATAATCCTCAAGGTTGATGTTCTCGTCTATAAATATATTCTTTGAAAACAGATGCTTTCTGTCAAGAGTATCGTCTGTATCATCTTTTGCTTCATCATCTTGTGAACCGCTCTCAGTTGTATCCGTACTTTCATCGGATTTTTTTGACTTATCTTTTTTAGAGTCGGATTTTTTTGACTCCGTTTCAGACGTTGACTCATCCTGTGCACTGCTGTCGGATGACTCTTTAAATTCGTTACTTTTAGACGACTCTGTAGTACCGCTCTCATCCTCTACCGGAAATACGGTGTCTTCCTTCTTACCTGTAAAGGTTTCCGTCATCTGCTTACAATCGTCAAGACTAAGTGCCTTACCCTCTATTGTAAATATATGTGAACCGTCCTTTTCAACCCATTTACCGCTTCCGATATTTCCGACTCTTTTGGACATAAACTGATCTATATCGTCCTTTGCCTCTTTGTATGTAGAATCCGGAATATTCACTTCAATGGTTCTGTCAACAGTACTGTCTTTGTTGATAACCGTGTTGAAGTCAACACTGTTTAGCGGAAGATACTTAGCCGAGTTCACATCAATGATACTCATTGTGCTGTCTTTGGCATACTCATCTCCGTTTATATGAAGGCTTATATAGTCGGATGAGAAAATATATGTCTCATAAGATGATGTAATGTAATTATTTTGTATAATTCCGTCACTCATCCACTTCAACAAATCGTCACTTCCGAAGTTTTCCTGGTATGCAACTCCCTTTGCAAAGGCTGTATTTGATCTTAGGAACGTCACCTTAGGTATGATATCACTGCCTACAGCCTTAAGTATATTGCCGATTTTTTCTTCGTACTCATCCTTTGATGTGAAGTTCACAGTAAATGTAGCCACTATATTGTTTTCATCCTGATTTAGGGAAGTGATTTCTATATCAGGAGGACAAAGTCCTTTAAGTGTAGACTCTACAGTCGCCAAATCTTTTTGAACATATGATGTATAATCTGCATTTGAGATTGTATATGTCATCACTCTGCTTCCTGAAAAAGAGTCGTCAAAACTCATATCTGTTTTTACAACTCCTCCACATGCACTAAGTAATATAAGAGCAAGCAGACATATTAAATATTTCAGTTTATTTTTCATAATACTCCCGTGTTTAATTATCTTCCAAAGTAGCTGTCTATTCCGTCCGCTATTCCTTTTGAAAGATTCTTAAGTGTGTCTTTACCGTGATCCGATTTCTTATCACCAAGCTCGATATCTATAGACGGAATGGTTGAATAAGATGTCTGTGTAAGATCCATCTCCATTCTGCCTTTGCTGAATATCTTGGTACCGTTTGCTGAAAGTCCGTTTATCAATGATTTGCCAAGCGCCTCATGTTTTTTCCAGTTTGAAGCCACAGGTTCCATGCTCCTGTATGAATCCACCTCAGGCACTCCCATATAAAATGCGCCCTTGTTTGATGTGGTGGAATCCCAGTGAAGTGCAATATGTGCAGCCGCATTATTGTTGGCAATAACCGTTCTTGCAATATTGTCAAGCTGAACATCACTTCCGTCACGAATCATAAGTACATTGTATCCTCTTGAGAGTAACTCGGCCTTCAAAACTTTTGCCATCTCGTAGGTGACAGTACTCTCAGTTGTGCCGTCTTCAAATGTCATACCCTCAGACACGGCAACAGCTGTAGTGGCTCCGGCCTTTGTGGTACCGCTTGTCACTTTTGCACTTCCGTCAGGATGACAAAGTGTCTTCTGTGATGAACCTCCCTTGGTACCGTGTCCTGCATTTACCGCTATAGTAATTCCGTTGCCCTTCTCACCCGGCTTATATAATACGGCGCTTCCCGAATGTATCTTTGAAAATGAAGCGTACTCCCAATTCGGGTCAAGCCCTATTTCACCGGCTTCCTTAGCCTTTGTTGCCTCTTCACTCTTTTTTGATGTTTCTTCGGCAGACTGTGAAACTTCCTGTTTTTCACTTTCTTTTTTTGCCTCTGTAGCAGTTTCCGCCACAGTGGTCACCGGTGCTGTAGTAGCCTCTGTAGTACTTTCCTGTGTACTCGTCTCTTCCTTTGATGCGGTTACATTCTTTTTAACCACCTTCATATCTGTAGCTTCTCTACCGTCATTACTTGCAACACTGCTTTCCACACTGATATTGCTCTCGTCAACTTTAGCGCTTTTATTATTTGTACCGCATGCAGCCAATATTCCGGCCAGGATAATTGCCTGACAAATCAATTTTTTTCTCATAGTAAACCTTTTATCTTTGCATATGTTTTTATAAGTTCCACACTTCCCTCAAGTCCAAGCTTTGTGCTGTTTACACACATATCATAGCTTCTTGAATCAGCCCATCTCTTACTTGAATAGTAGTTGTAGTAACTTGATCTTTTCTTATCCGTCTTTATCATAATATCCTTCGCTTTGTTGGCATCGATATTATTTGTTTCCATAATTCTCTTGATCTTATCCTCATCGTCTCCGGTAATGAATACTGAAAAAGCATTAGGATCGTCTGCCAAAGCATAGTCCGCACATCTACCTACGATAATACATGACTCCTCTGAAGCCAGTTTTTTTATGGTGTCAAACTGTGCCAAAAAAATCTTATGGTTTATAGGCATATCCATATATGATGATGATGTGTATCCCAAAGAATAGGTATCCATTACAAGTGAGTACAAAAATGAACTGGTAGGCTTCTCATCATGAGTCTCAAACAGCTCGGCGGCAAGCCCGCTCTCTTTTGCAGCTCTGTTAAGGATCTCCTTATCAAAACACTTGATACCAAGCTGTTCCGCCAGCATCTGTCCTATCCTTCTTCCACCGCTTCCGCACTGTCTACCGATAGTAATAACCAATCTTTTGTCCATAGCAACCTCCTAAACAATCAATGTATACATTCTAGTACTGTAGTAAAACAAAACTACAGATAATCTATAAAATTATTATATAACAAAAAAAGCACAATGTATATATTTGTCATTAAATACAGCCTTTTTGACCTGTGTTTATGCTAACATATCTGAATATTCATTTAATTTTTTCTAAACTTATTTAAGATTTTGTTAAAGTACTCAGGTATCGGTGCACTAAACTCCATATACTCATTTGTTCTCGGATGAATGAATCCAAGTACAATAGCGTGCAGACACTGTCCCTGCAATTTCATACTGCTTTTACCGCCGTATACCTCATCGCCAAGCAGAGGATGATGTATATATGACATATGTACTCTGATTTGATGAGTTCTTCCTGTCTCAAGCACACATTCAATATAGGTATAGCCGTTTAATCTCTCAAGTACCTTATAATGTGTCACCGCTCTCTTACCGTTTTCATCCACCGCCATTTTCTTTCTGTCACTTTTTGACCTTGCAATAGCGGCATCTATCACACCTTCATCCTCCTTTATATTGCCTGTTACAATAGCAACATACTTTCTTGTGATGCTGTGCTTTGCCAACTGCTCTGCAATATGCTGATGTGCCATATCATTCTTACATACAATAATAACTCCCGTAGTATCCATATCAATCCTGTGTACAATCCCCGGTCTTAACACTCCGTTGATACCTGAGAGATTGTCCTTACAGTGATAAAGAAGCGCATTCACCAAAGTATCGCCGTAGTGACCTGCAGCCGGATGCACAACCATACCTTTAGGTTTGTTCACCAGTATAACATCGTCATCTTCATAAAGTATATCAAGAGGAATATTCTCCGGCAAAATCTCAAGAGGCTTTGGTCTTGGTATACTCAATACCACTCTGTCACCTTCTCTAAGCCTGTAATTTGCCTTCACAGTCTTACCGGATATCGTGGCTTTACCATTTTTTATCAAATCCTGAATATACGACCTTGAAAAGCTCTCCAAATTGCCAGCCAAAAATAAATCTATTCTTTTATCAATATCAGATTCTTCCACCGTTATTTCAAAGGTATCCATTTATCTCCAAACTATTTCTTATAAAATTCCAATTCATTTTCTTTGTATACAAATATCAGACATAAAAACAGCAAAAATGTTCCTACAGTGACACAGATATCCGCAAAATTGAATATAGGAAAATTTATCGGCTTAAAGTATATAAAGTCCACTACATAATTTCTTGCAATTCTGTCTATAAAATTTCCAAGCGCGCCTGCAAAAATCAAACTTCCGCAAAAAAGCAAAGGCAGAAAATGTCTGTCATTCGGCAATTTAAAGAGCAGATAAAGTATTCCTATCAAAACGACCACAGTGATTATAAAGAAGAAAATATGCTTACCCTGCAATATTCCGAAAGCCGCTCCTGCATTCTCCGAATACCAAAAATAAAGTACATTCTTTATAAGAGGATATGCATCACTTCTTCCAAGTTTGGTCATTGCTTCATATTTGCTCCACTGGTCTACTCCTACCAATACCGCCACCGTTACCAAAAATAAAATAAACTTATTTATACTCTTTTGCATATGCTATTTAACGCCTCCAACATATCAATTTTTGACACCTCTCTGTCAATAAAAGCCTTTCCGATACCGTCCAAAAGAATAAACTTTATCTTTCCGGCTTCCATCTTCTTGTCATTAAATGTTGCTTCAAACACTTTTTCCACATCCATATTTGTATCTGTATCAAATGAATAAACCTCCATAAGCTGTTTTAAAAAATCCCTGTCGCCTTCCGTAAGCTTATTTTTCTTTATACATATATCAAATGCAGCAAGCATACCAAGACCTACACACTGTCCGTGTGATAATACAAATTCTTTCTCTCTTTCAATGGCATGACCCAGTGTATGTCCGAAGTTTAATATCGCTCTTTGTCCCTTTTCATACGGATCGTTTTCAACTACCTGCTTTTTAATTTTCTGACTGACAAGTACCATATGTGCCAATGCCCTGGAATCTCCTTCAAGTATCTTTTCACTGTTGTCAAAAAGCCAACTATAGTAATCCTTATCAAATATCAAACCGTGCTTTATAACTTCACCCATTCCTGAAGTAAACTCAATCTTAGGCAGTGTATTCAATGTATTTATATTTACATATACAAGCCTCGGCATATAGAATGCGCCCACCATATTTTTGTAATGTTTGAAATCTACACCTGTCTTTCCGCCTATACTTGAATCCACCTGTGAGAGCAATGTGGTAGGAATCTGTACAAAGTCTATGCCTCTAAGGTATGTTGCGGCCGCAAAACCGCATATATCTCCTACAACACCTCCGCCAAGTGCCAACAATATATCCTTTCTGTCAAACTTATTGTAAATAAGAGTGTCATATATCTCGGAAACCGTTCCGAGATGCTTGTTTCTTTCACCTGCATCAAAGATATGTACAAAGATATTTAAGCCTTCCAGTTCTTTTTTTACAGCTTCCAAATACAAAGGAGCCACATTGGTATCACTTACAATACAAATCTTTTTCTTTTCTATATCAAGTTTAACAAGTTCGTCTCTCAAATTGCTAAAATCATCTGAAATAACAATGTCATAGCAAGGTTTGTTTTCAAAATTTACTTTCAATCTATCTATATACATTTATATACCCTTATCTAAAAACCTCTGTTTCGGCAAACAATCTGCCCTTTCTTGATGTTGAGCTTATACCGAGAAACCCGGCTCTTCCAAGTCCCCTCACCGTTATAATATCTCCGTCTTTTACTTTCATCGAATGTGAAAGACATTGTCTTGAATTGATAAATACTCTGCCTGCATCAATATACATGTTTACCTTACTTCTTGATATATTGTAGATTGACCCGATAATAGAATCCAGTCTCTCTGACGGAATGTTTATCTTCTTATACTCTACTCGATTTACCGTCTTCAGATCGTCTATGCTTTCTTTATTAAGAATCACCTTGGTATGTTTCACCGTACCGAGCTCATTTATTATTGTATCAGCCATACTCTTAAATGTAATGATATGCGCAACATTATCGACAATACATATATCACCTATCATATGTCTTTCTATCCCGAGATTCATAAGTGCACCCAAAAAATCTCTGTGCTTAAGTTCATCTGCAAACTTTTTGTTAGCCGGTGCAACTCTTATATACTCAAGCATATCAAATTCAGGCTTTTCATCACAATAAAAGCAGACAACCTTCCTTTCTGCTTCAGAATAACCCCCAAACATAATACTTTTTACATTTGGCAATTCATTTTGAATCATCTCGAATATTGTCTGCTCGTATAAATTTAAGAATGTGGAATGTGTCACAATGTTCTTAAAATATGCATTTCTTGCTAAATCTAAAAACTTATTCCTTAGAATCAGCTCTTCTTTTTCCAAAATTACAACCTCGAACCGAATCCTGAAGCATCTGCACTGTCCTGTGAAAGCCCTGAGCTGCCTAAAAGATCTGTAAACTCACCTGTTAAACCGATATTCGGAGGTGTAACTATAAATATGCTGTCTGATATACTCTGAAGATTTCCTTCCATATCATAAGCGGCACCGCAAATGAAATCGACTATTCTCTGTGCGATATTTGTTCTTACATCCTCAAGATTAAGCACAACCGCTCTGCCTCCCTTAAGATTATCAACAACAATTCTTGACTCTTCAACAGAAGCGGGTCTTATCATAGTAACCTCAAGTTCTTTTCTTATAGGTATAACCTTGCCTACCTTTGTGTTTCTTGTAGCAACTTTAGGTCTTGCAGGCTCCTCATCATCATCTTCTTCGACTACCTTACTTGTGTTTTTAATTTCTGTGTCGTCATCATCATAATAATCTTCAGTATCATTTACATCATCGTAATCCGACTCATCATCGTTTCCGTCAACACGTAAATAACCCTTGATTTTCTCAATGAAATCCATCATAACACGTTCTCCAATCTTACCTTTTTCCAAAAATTCCTGTACCAACTCTTACAAAATTTGCACCCTCTTCAAGTGCTACCGTATAATCGCCGGTCATTCCCATTGATAAAAAATTTACCTCTATATTATCGTAGTTTTTCTCACTTATGTCAACTGATAATTTTTTTAATTTCTTAAAAATCTTTCTGTTATCCTCGGCATCATCCACATTAGGTGCAATTGTCATAAGACCCTTGATATGTAGATTTTTATATCTGCTAAAAAGCGGTAAAACTTCTTCCAATTCTTCTTCTACAAAGCCGTACTTTGAAGCCTCTTTTGCAACATTGATTTCAAGCAAACCGTCTACATGTATATTCTTTTTTTTAGCTTCGGTATCTATCGTATCTGCCAATCTTATACTGTCAATCGAATGTATCAAGACGGTATTCCCAAGAAGTTGCTTTACTTTATTGGTCTGCAAATGACCGATCATATGCCATCTGATATCCTTCGGCAATTCCTCATACTTTCTCACAAGCTCCTGTACCTTGTTCTCGCCGAAATCTCTCATTCCGGTTTCATAAGCTTCCATGATAAGCTCATTCGGTTTTGTCTTGCTCACTGCAATAAGTGTGACATCCTTTATATCTCTGCCGCTTTTCTCACAGGCAAGCTTTATGTTCTTTTCAACATTTTCTAAGTTTTCTTTAACCATTTTTTCTCCTATTGATAAATAAAATCTCCCTCTTTAAAGCCTTCAGGGTCAAGTAAAATATGGTCATATACTTTCAATCCATATTTTGTTCCCTTATCTATTATATAGAACTCTTTATTCGAGCCCAATATATCAACAGTTTTAAATACGGTATAGCCTTTGTTTATATTATATACACCCAACAATTTTTCCTTGTTTGAAATCTCATAGGTTTCATTCGAATCGGGTTTTATCAACTTGTCACCTGCTGCTATGTCTGTATTTTCCGTGCCGATATAACAGTTGGTATCTGTTACCTTTATTATATTGGCAGGTACAAATACATTGGAAGTGGCACCGTCCTTCTCTACAGATTTATAAAATCCGTCACCGACTCCGTCACCACCTTTTGATATAAACTCAACCGGTATGGTAAAGAAGTCTTTTTCAAGAACAGACTTTGCAGGTATCTTCAGACCGCTCACAGAAGATGACTCAATATCAAAGTCCGCATATCTGCTTGCAATAAACTGAATCATATACTTATCAAATGTCAACTTACCGAGACGATAGCCGTCTTTTGTATCCATAACCGAATAATCTCCTGTAATTTCCAAGCCGTTTGATTTAAATTTTACAGTCAACGTTTTCTTTTCGGCATATAATTCTTCTTCTCCTTTATCAAACTCAAAATATATGCTCCAAGTCTCACTGTTAACCACTCTGTAAATCTTTGCACCGGTCTCTACCAGTTGTTCATTTTTTATATAGCTTATAGGATGCTTACCCGCATCAAAATCAGCCTTGGTCAAATCCCCTTCTTTTTTATCCGCAATATCATCTATAGAATATGATATCTCTCCTGAAGCAGGTGAAGTTACCACATTCAAGTTCAAACCGTTCTCATTTGAGATATTATCAATGTTTTCCACATTTACAACATTTGAATAGTCACTTGCAGCATTATCCAGTAAATACTTTGTACTGTATACATATTCAAAATTCGAATCCGAATAGTTTGATGTGAAGTTTGACAGCTTTTTCTTCAACTCACCGATATTTGCATCAGATATACTGTCATCTTTACCTGCAGACGCCTCAATCAACTTTTTTAAATCTCCTGTTGCATCCAGTGAATATACCCTACCTCCTACGCTGGCTCTCTTACCGTCTCTCATATAGGTATTGATATAGCCTGTAGAAGGTGCCGTTTGAACGCTTTCATCTCTAAGTATAAGTCCTGTATGGGTCTTGTCTTGTGACATACTTCCTTCTACAACCTCATAGTATCTTATCTGCCTCTTTGTATAACCCCTTATAACATTGACAAATATATACAATAATATAATCAAGAAGATGACTATACCCATATTCAAATTTCTTCTCTTTTTATAGGGAATAATCTTTTTTGATTTAGCCAATTTTATTCTCCTTAAAATGCAAATAGACACTTGCCTGCACAAACACAAGCTAACACATTATACTTCACAAAGATGAATTTTTCAAATGATTTTAAAATGGCAGGCTCAATATGAAACCTGCCATCATATATTTAAATCAAATAATCTCTGTATATCCTAAGTCTGAAATCATATGGTATTTTCATCTTTATAATGCTACAGTAACATTCTTTTTTGCATTTTCAGGCAGATTGGATGCATCAGCTGAAACACTGATAACAAATGTGATACCGTACTTCTCGCCCAATGTTTCTATACGGTCAATCGCTGAAGTGATATCCGCTCCCTCAAGAACGGCAAGCTTCAAAAAGCTGTCTAAGAATATAGCCTCAATATCATGGTCTGATGAAATGAGACCGGATATGAATCCTATAAATCCGTCTGCCGACATTATAGGAAATTCACTGACATTTATAAGCCTTATCTTGTTATTAAGTTCGTACATATGCTTTGAACTCTTGTCAAGATAAATAACCGAACCGTTTGCCTTTGAAACAGCCTCATTGGCCTTCTCAAGTAAAATTTTTGTTTTTCCCTTACCCTTTTCTCCTGCAATAATAGAAACCATGGTAACGCCCTCCTTAAAAATTAATGTTATCAAGTATAAATTATTATAATGGTATTATAAAATATTAGTATGAATAGTGCAATGCTATTTATCGATTTTCAAAAGAAGTTTAGACATATTGTCATAGAGACCGGCCTTATTCTGTGCCTTTAACACTACTGAAATATATCTCTTTCCGTCAGCATCTTCACTCGCAAGTACAAGACAACTTCCTGCCGCAAATGTAGTTCCGGTCTTACCCGCGTCTACTTTTACGCCGCTTGGAGGCACTTGTTGACCTGTTAAATATCTGTTTCCGTTTCTCCAATTCTTTGTAACCTGACTTCCGTCCGCCGCAGTATATGTTACATTGTATGAAGCGGCTCCCGCATAATTTACAAATCTGGAGTCTTTCATGGCCTCATTCAAAATCAAATACAAATCATATGCCGTTGTATAATGTTTGTCATTTGAAAGACCGTTGGCATTTACAAAATTTGTATCTACCGCACCTATTCTTTTGGCTTCATCATTCATCATCTTTACAAAGTTATCTACACTCCCGCCCACATGTACGGCGATTGCATTTGCAGCATCATTTCCCGAAGGCAACATAAGCCCGTACAAAAGTTCATCAAGTGTGAGCTTATCACCGGGATGTATCCCTGCAAGACTGGCACCGGCTTCATCTATCACACTGTCCTCCGGCACCGTCACCTCGTCTGAAAGATTGCCGTACTTTAATGCAAGCAGTGCAGTCATAACCTTTGTCGTACTGGCCGGATACATCTTGGTTGTAGCCGCCTTTGAAGCCAAAAGACTTCCGTCATCTTTTGCTATAATTGCCGCCTGTGCGGATATATCACCGGCATTGACCTCATCGTCACTCGGCAGCGCCAAATTTTTTGCAAGCGGCACTATCTGCGTATCTATATCAAGACTTGACAATCTTTGAGCAAAGTCGTACTCGGTTATCATAAACCTGTAGTAGTATGTGCCGCCCAAAATCAAGGCAATTACTATAGCAATCGGAATTAACAGATATAATTTATTGCTTGGTTTTTTACCTCTTTTTATATAATCTGACATGAGACTATCTGTAAGCCTCTCTAAACTCAAAGTCACCTCTGTCAAGTGCCATTATAAGAAGTTCGGCAGTTGCAAGATTGGTTGCAAGCGGTATATTGTGCATATCACAAAGCCTCATAACCTTATCCGCATCCGGCTCATGGTTCTTTCTTGTAAGCGGATCTCTTAAGAAAATAACCAAGTCTATCTCATTGTTCTCTATCTGAGCACCGAGCTGCTGCTCACCGCCCAAATGTCCTGCCAAAAATCTATGTATATTTAAGTTGGTAACCTCTTCTACCAATCTTCCTGTTGTCCCCGTTGCCGATAAATTATGTTTTGATAAAATTCCCTTATATGCAATACAAAAATTCTGCATGAGCTTTTTCTTAGCATCATGTGCGATCAACCCTATATTCATCATTACCTCCAAAATTCTAGTTCTTACCCTGTCTTACAGCCACACTTGCGACCAGACCTACACCCAGATATAAGCTTAAAAGCGAGCTCACTCCATAACTGATGAAAGGAAGTGGCAATCCCGTGTTGGGAAATAGTCCTGTTGCAACCGATATATTTGTGAAGCTTTGGAAACCTACTAAAGCCGCAAAACCAACACAAACCAATTTTCCCTCTAAATCTTTAGCCTTAGAGGCAAGGCGAAAACATTCAATAACTATAAGTGCAAAAAGCATTATTACAACTAAACTGCCTATAAAACCAAGTTCCTCTCCGATAATTGCAAATATAAAATCTGTCTGATCCTGCGACACAAAGTTGCCGTTTTTCACCGAGGCGAAAGTATTGTTATTAAGTCCTTTGCCCATCAACTGCCCCGATGAAATAGCCATAATCGAGTTATCCTGCTGTACATTTATGTCTGCATACTTGTCAGGATATATCCATCCAAGTATTCTATTTGCTTGATATCCCCTAAGAAAGGGAACAAAGTTACTGCGCAATAATAGTATGAATATCACTGCTGATGGTATTACAAATGCCAAACTGCCGAGTACCCACTTGTAACTGATACCTGATACAAACAACATACTGAGTATCATAATAAACACTACAATGGTTGTAGATAAATCAGGCTCCTTCAGTATTAAAATACATGGTATGGCAGCAACTACGGCAAATGCCAGTAAGAACGAAAATCTGTCAACCTCCTCCTGATGCTTGCCCAAAAAAGCTGCGATAAATATTATCATGCCAATTTTTACAATCTCAGAAGGTTGCGACTGCCCAATAACCGGTACTTTAATCCATCTTACCGCTCCGGCACCCTCAGGAGAATAACCGAAGAGTAAAACTGCAAGTAATAAGATAATACATATTCCGTATATGATCCACATTAAATCCATTATTTTTCTGTAATGTATCAGGGATAAAAAAACTACCACCACAAGCCCTAAGACGATGCCGAAAATTTGTTTAGCAACCATACTTTTGTCTCCGTCTGTAGCACTATAAATAGCCAATACGCCTATAACATTCAGAACTAAAATATAAAACAATAGTCTAAATGGATAATATCTAAGTTTATAACCGTCTAACATTCTCTACTCTCCAAATTCTACACGAATTTAGTAAAAAAATCCAGTGTTTTTTGAAAATTAACCTTTTTTCCGTAAAAATCAGTCACCAATTCTAACATCACTTACATCAAGTGCACTATTATTCAAAATATAATCCAGACTAATTTGATTATAGTAGTACTTGTAAATATTCTTTGCGATAACTGCCGCATTTGTTGATGAATATCCGTAAGGTATGTTTACGGTGACAGCTATCTCAGGGCTTTCAAAAGGAGCAAACGAAATAAAGAATGCATGGTTGGCTCTTGTCTTTGACTCCTGTGCCGTACCTGTCTTTCCTGCAATATTTACATTCAAATCTGTAAATACTCTTCTGGCGGATCCTTCTTTTATAACTCTGTTCATACCTTCCTTTACATTTGCCCAGGTTTCAGGACTTATATCCACATGATTCTTTGCCTCAGGAGTATAATCCTTTACCAAATTGCCGTAGCGGTCACAAACCTTATCCAAAAGGCTAAGCTCAAATACGGTACCCTGATTTGCAATAGTTGAAACATATCTTGCAAGCTGTATATTGGCAAATGAGTGATTACCCTGTCCCAGTGATGACTGTTCAGGGTTGATATCTGAAATCTGAGGGTCATTTTCCACAATTTCCACACCTGATTTATGATCGAGTCCGAACATTGAAGCATATTTTCTAAGTCTCTCTATACCAAGCTCCGCCGAATACTCTCCGCTTGCATCTGTAGAAAGCCTGTGTCCTGTCTCTGCAAAGTATACGTTACATGAATCCTGTATGGCTTTAACCACATTTTCACTTCCATGACTTCCCGGATAAATCCAACACTTTATTGCAGGGTTTATTGTATCATATATACCGTTACATACTATTATGTCATTCGGATTTATAACATGCTCTTCAAGTCCGGCTATTGCGGTAATAGGCTTAAATGTGGAACCAGGAGCCTTCTTGGTCTGAGTTGCATTGTTATAAAGCGGCAAACTCTCATCTTCAAGCAGCTTGTTAAAGTATGCCACATCCATCGAATTGGCAAGTCTGTTGTTGTCATATCCCGGATAAGAAACAAGCGCCCTTACCTCACCCGTATTCACATCCGTTACTACCGCTCCGGCAGAACAAGGGTCAAGCGCAAGCTGTGCAGGTGTTATCTCTATTCTTGATACCTTATCAATGAAGAAATTAAATGCAAAACCCTCATTTCCTGACATCAACTGTGCATATGCATTATCATCCATATTTAAAATGCCCTGATCAAAAAGCGCAAGGCAAAGTTCTCTGCCTGTTACCACATTGTTCTTTATCAGATATTTATAGAGCAGTTTGTCAAAATCAGGGTCTTCCCTTAACATATTTCCTATATACTCAACAAGATTTGTATATATATCTTCAGCACTTGAGTAATTGGTATCACCTGAGAATATGGTCGTATCTATATATCCGCTTGATATTCCTATAAACAGGTAATCTCTGAGAGTGGTTGTCTCATTTTTCCAAGCCTGATAAACCTCAGACTTGGTATCTATACTGTCATTTTTTATAATATTTTTCTTGGAAAGTGCCGTATGAATATAATCCATATACGCCTTTGTATCTTCAGGCAGAGCATTCATCACGGTAGGCGCACCTGATGTCAGCTCATTGTTTATCGCCACCAAAATACTGTCTTTTTGGGCATTAAGCTTTGCATTAAGCCCCTGCTCCGTAGCTGAAGCACCCTCTTTTGAAAATTTTGTTATATCAAGTACATTATTTCCTATAAGCTGATAATAAGCATCCTTTACGGGTATAAGTCTTTGTGTGGAGTCTGTTCCTTCACTGTTCGGGTTGTCGGCATTTACAATCTTACTTGCAAGTATTCCTGCAAGCTGCTGCTCCACAAGTCTATATGTGGCTATCTGCAAATTCTTATCAATAGTCAGATATACATCATTACCTGCCGAAGATTCAACTTCACTTATTGTCTGCATTATACGGCCTACATTGTCGACTATCATAGTCTTGGAGCCCTTTGACCCCTGTAAGGTACTCTCCATACTCTCTTCTATACCGGTTCGACCTACTATATCATTGAGAGTATAATCAGGTCTTTCTTTTAAAAGTTCATCCAGCTTGTCATCAGGCATCTTACCCGTATATCCGATAATATCCGAAAAATACACCGCATCATTGTAAACTCTGTAGGTATCGTTTTCCACATCGACACCTATCAAAGAAGCCGCATTCTCCATAATATCTATTTTTGTCTCTTCCGAAACATTGGTGGCTATTACAGTCGGCTCAAATCTTCTGTAAAGTTTCTTTCCCATCTCATATCTGACATTTATAAGGTCTATTTTATCCTGATTTGTAAGCTCTATCGGATTTCCCGATGCGTCCTTCATCTTATCAAGACCGTAAGTCTTTGCTTTTTTATCAATCATTTCCTGTGCCGTGATATTTGACGGATATTTTCCCGCCTTATCATCCAGCTCATCGGTTGACTTAAGTCCGTACATATCCGCAATGAACCTAAGCCTTGCCGAATCCGACTTTGTAGTGTAGTAAGCCTCTCCGTTTTCATTTACCGCCACCAAAAAGTCTCCGTCTATCTTCTGATCATGTTTTCTTAAAATCTGTATCAGACGATAGTACATATTGTTTTTATCATTAGGTTTTTTATAGTAACCGCCGTCTGTTATGGTCACTGTATATGACAGCTTATTATAAGCTAAAAGATTGCCGTTTCTGTCATATATATTGCCTCTGGCACCTGTGGTGGTCACCGTCTTTTTTATCTTTTGTACGTATTCCTCCTGTGCCTCTTTACCGTTTACCATTTGCATTGTAAAAAGTTTTGAGCCCAGGATAAATATCATAAACGCGTATATTACACTAAGTATAAATAGTCTGGAGGATTTTATCTTTTCAAAAAACTCTCCTAAAAAATCTTTAAAATCCCTTATCACCGGTTTATCCCTCTACTGTCCAATACTCTAAGTTTTTTGTTGTACCAAAGTAAAAATCTGTATAATATCAAGGTAAATACCAGCGTTATTACTACTTCAGGTATTATAATATTTTTCAGATAAAATACAACATTGAATTTTTCTCTGATTAAGAACTTAAAAATATATATAAATACATTGTACATAACCTCACTTGCCGCACACATCGCTACAGGTAACACTATATATTCTTCATAAAAGTATGTAGAAAGCTTGCCGTTGATAAATCCGATCCATAAAAACAAAAAGGTAAAGAAACCGAAAGGACCGGCAACATATAAATCCATTAGGATTCCGCATATCAAGCCGTATAACATCCCCTCTTCCACACCCAGACTGAATCCGTATGTAAAGGTAAGTATTATAAGCAGATTCGGTGACGCATATAAAAAAGGAATAAACGGGAAAATACATATTTGAAGTGCAAATGCAAATATAATAAAAGCTATATTTACTATTATTCTTCTCATTGGTCACTCACTTCCTTCAACTTGGTTATAACCAGCACCTCCGATATAGTGTCGAAGTTGACTACCGGTATTATATATCCGCTCTTTGTAAGTCTTGAAGAGTCATCCTTAAGATCTCTTGCATATCCTATAAGTATATTAGGTAAATACTTTGTGGACACATTGGATGTAACTATCATATCACCTTCATTGACATCCGCATCGGACTTCACATCTCTTAAAATAAGTCTGCCCTCACTATACTGCTCAAGATTACCGTCCACTCTGCAAAGTGCACCTGTTCTTAGAGACATCGCACTCACTCTTGAAATATCATCTATTACTGATCTGACTGTAGCGTAGTTTTTACCTACATCTGTTACTATACCTATCAGTCCGCCGTAACCTATGACATTCATATCTACCGCAATTCCGTCGTCACTACCTTTATCTATAGTAAATGTTGAGAACCACTTTGTACTGTCCTTTGCTACAACTCTGGCGCCTACCTTAGGGTAGTCTGAATAACTTTCATCAAGCTTATATAATTCTCTAAGTCTGGCAAGTTCTCCGTTATCTTCCATAAGCTTAGTATTTTCCTGTGTAAGTTCATAAATTTTTTTATTAAGCTCAATATTTTCGGTAATCGCACTATGTATCTTTCTTTGTTCTTCTATATTATCATATACCGCTCTTCCGGCTGTATTCACACCTGACTGTACAGGCAGCAATACAATGCCTACTGCCTGTCTCAAAGGCGAAATAATAGAATCGTTGAATGAAGTTATTCCAATAAGAATAATGCTGATTATACTCAAAACTATCAGTACAAATTTGTTCCTAGATTCCATCAAATAATCCCCTGTTCTTTAAAGCTGTAATAGCAGTTGTCACCTATGACTATATGGTCTATAAGTTCTATACCTATGCTATCAAGTGCTTTATTTATATCCTTTGTTATATCAATATCCGCCTTGCTTGGTGACGGGTCACCACTTGGATGATTATGTAATAATATCACATTTACAGCCAAATGTTTTAAACTCTCTATTAAAATTTCTCTAACAGAAACTAAAGACGAGTTCACGGTTCCCACAGAAATTACCATATCGGAGATAGGTCTTTGCCTTGTATCCAAAAATACTATCCTAAGTTCCTCCACCTCAAGATGTCTAATACTTTCCTTGTAGTAGTTGGCAACCAACTCCGGAGAAGAAAAAGAAATACTTTTCTTTATATTCTTTCTCTCCCAGGCTCTTTTGCAAAACTCTCCAAGTGCAAGTATCTGCACCGCCTTTACCTTGCCTACACCTTTTATGGAAAGCAACTTTTCCATATTGTGGTGAAATATAATGTTTATACCGAAACCTTCACCGTTACCCTCAAGTATCTTGTAAGCAAGATTTATAACATTGACATCTTTTGTGCCGCTTCTAAGTAAAACCGCCAAAAGCTCAACATCTGTAAGTGACTCAACTCCATATTCAACCGCTCTGTCATACGGTCTTTGTTCAAGTGGCAATTCTTTTATTTTTCCCATAAATCCCTTTCCACTCTCCAAGCATGAAAGGCATTCATATTTTATCACAAAATATATGATTGTAAAATTAAAACATGAATTATTGTATCAATCCTGCATCATATATCTTTTGTAATGACAACATTATTCCAAGTTTTGCATGATACCATGTAAGTCCGCCCTGGAAAAATACCGAATAAGGTTCCTTCATAGGCCCGTCCGCACTGAGTTCGATAGAAGAACCGCCTACAAAAGCTCCTGCCGCCATAATTACATCACTGTCATATCCCGGCATCGCCCAAGGCTCGGGCTTTACAAAGGAATCCACAGGTGCCGCAGCCTGTATTCCCTCACAAAATGCACATAATGCCTTAGGAGCTTTTAGCGTAATCTCCTGAATAATATCAAATCTCGGTTCCGTTGCATTCGGGTGACAGTCAAATCCGAGGCTCTCATACAGATTTGCCGCAAATATTGCACCTTTAAGTGCTCCTGCAACCACTGTAGGCGATAGGAAAAATCCTTGGAAAAGGCTCTGATTGATTCCGAGGCTTGCTCCTATCTCTTTGCCGAGTCCCGGAGCCGAAAGTCTGAATGAAGCATTGTCCACACATTCTTTGGTACCTACAATATATCCTCCTATAGGAGCCAGACCGCCTCCGGCATTTTTTATAAGCGATCCGACAATCATATCGGCTCCAACCTCAAGCGGCTCTATCCTTTGCACAAACTCACCGTAGCAGTTGTCCACCATACATATAATATTAGGATTTATTGATTTTACAAAACTTATCAACTCACCTATTTGTTCTACGGATAATGTCTTTCTTGTAGCATAGCCCTTTGACCTTTGTATTGTTACAAGCCTTGTCCTCTCATTTATAGCATTTTTTATACCCTCGTAGTCAAAAGAGCCGTCAGAAAGTAAGTCAACCTGTGCATAGCTTACTCCGTACTCCTTAAGCGAGCCTCTTGACTCTCTTATACCGATAACCTCTTCCAAAGTATCATAAGGCTTGCCCACAGGAGATAAAAGCTCATCTCCCGGTCGTAAATTCCCTGAGAGCGCTATATGAAGTGCATGTGTACCGCTGACCAACTGCGGCCTGACCAAAGCCGACTCACCTTTAAATGTTGTGGCGTATACATCCTCAAGCACATCTCTTCCCAAGTCGTTATAGCCGTATCCTGTGGTGGCCGCAAAATGTATATCGCTTACTTTATGATTTTGCATAGCGGACAACACCTTCATCTGGTTGTACTCGGCATTCTTATCAATCTCCAAAAATCTCTCTTCCAAAGATTTCAAAACTTTATCTGAAAGTTCAATAACTTTTTTTGAAACCCCGAAACTCTCATATATATCATTCAAACTGCTCATTGTCTTTTCTTTCCATATCAATTTTTTCAACCATATAGTCGACTATCTTTTCATTGTTTTCAAACTCAAAAGGATTGATATAGATCACATCCTTCTCCCTCTTAAACCAGGTCACCTGCCTCTTTGCCATATGCCTTGTATTTTTCTTTATATTATCTACGGCTTCATCTAAAGTAACGGCTCCTTCAAGATAATCAAGAATCTCCTTATATCCTATACCCTGCATAGAGATATTTTCTATTGAAAGTCCGGCATCTTTCAAGCCCTTAACCTCTCTCACAAGCCCTTCTTCCACCATTTTATCAACTCTTTGATTTATCCTTTCATAGAGTATATCTCTTGGGGGATTTAACACAAAGAATCTGAAGTCATAAGGTGAGTTCTTTTTTCTTTGATACTCGTTATGTGCAGATATAGGCGCACTATTTATCAAAAAATACTCTATTGCTCTTATTATTCTTTTTTTATTGTTTTTGTGGATATTTTCTGCCGAAACACTGTCAATCTTTTTTAGTTTTTCATACATGAAATCAGCACCCATTTTGTCATATTCTTCTTCAAGTGCTTTTCTGATATCTCCATTGTCATCTTGTGTATCAAAGTCTATATCGTAAATAACAGATTGTATATAGAATCCGGTTCCTCCTACAAGTATAGGTATATGTCCGTTTCGCTTTATTTCCCCTATAGAGTATTTTACCATATCTTGGAACTTTACGATATTAAAATCTTCTATCGGATCCAAAACATTTATTAAATAATGCTTAACGCCCTGCATTTCATCAGCTTTTATCTTTGCAGTACCCACATCCATACCTCTATATACCTGCATCGAGTCGGCGCTTATTATCTCTCCGCCGATTCTTTTTGCCAAATCTATGGATACGGAAGTCTTTCCGGATGCTGTAGGTCCTGCCAAGATTATCAATTTATCCTTTGTCATACTATCCTTTTGAACTTCTTTTCAATTTCCTGCTTAGTCATTTTTATTACTGTAGGTCTTCCGTGCGGACAATTATAAGGATTGTCAAGTGACAAAAGCTCATCAAAAAGCTCATTTGCCTCAAGTAAAGAAATCCTCATATTTCCCTTTATAGCCGCCTTACAAGACATAGATGCCACCTTTGCAAGTATCAGCTCCGAAGGTGATATTACATCGTAGTTTGTACTGTCGGAGAGCATCTCATTAAAAAGCTCCGCCTTAGGTATTGAAGGGAAAATATTCGGAATTGCATTTATTTTGTATTCCTTACCTCCAAACTCCTCTATATCAAAACCGATTTTTCTAAACTCCTCCATATGTTCATTTAAAACATTTTGTTCCACATCTGTCAATGTCACTATTATAGGAGGATTTATCATCTGGGATGAAAGCCTATTTGCTTTACTTTCCTTTAAAAGTCTCTCATACATCACCTTTTCATGTGCGGCGTGCTGGTCTATAATATACATTTCGTTTTCAAGCTGTACAATCCAATATGTATCAAAGACCTGACCGATGACCTTCATATATTTTTTTGACTCACTTTCAAAAAATGAAAGTTGTGAAGGCTTTATGCCGTTTTGATCCACATCATCAATATTTCCTACGTTGACCTCTTTGATACTTTTATTCGATAAATCATTTATATCGGAGTACAATCTTTTTGTATTTTCATCCTTTATAAAAGACATATCATCCTTAGGATTGTACATATTTTCTTTCGGTACTCTCCATTTTATCTCATCATCCGAAGCGGTGCTATGAAGCGTATCTTTGGTAACATCCTCATAATTATTCTGTAAGACTTTTTCCGGTATTTCAGACATATCCCTTCTCTTATTTTCAAAAGGCTCCGGAGTGTTTACAAATACTTTTTTTTCATTGGAAGCCTTACCTACAGGTACTTCTCTTACCGCACTCTGTGTTATAAATATTTCTTCTACAGCCTCTTTTGTATTGTCGTATACAAAATTTCTGTCTGAAAATCTTACTTCCATCTTCCTCGGATGGACATTTACATCCACCCCGTTCAAATCAAAGTTCAGTGCACAAAACGGATACTGATGCTGCATAAGCCTGTCTCCGAAGCCGTCTTCAACAGCCTTTGATATGATATTGTCCTTTATATACCTTCCGTTTACAAAAATATTCTCAAGATTTCTTGAACTTCTTGTAACCTCAGGTCTTGCAACCACACCTCTTATCTTTATACCGTTTTTCTCATAGTCAACATTACAAAGTGCCTTTGATATTTCCTTGCCGTAGAGCTGATAGACTATATCTTTCAGATTGCCGCTTCCGTTTGTCTGCAATTTGATCTGACCGTTTGAGATAAACTTAAAAGCAATCTCTGTATTTGCCATAGCAAGTTTTTCCACAAGTTCACTGATATGTGCTCCCTCTGTGGAAGCGGTCTTTAAAAACTTTCTTCTTGCAGGAGTATTATAAAAAATATCTCTGATTATTATACTTGTACCGTCCGGCGCTCCGATTTCCTCAAATTCCACCTCGGTGCCGCCTTCTATATAGTAGCGAACTCCTGTAAGTTCATCCCTTGTCTTTGTAATCATCTCACATCTTGAAACAGCCGCAATACTTGAGAGCGCCTCGCCTCTGAATCCGAGACTTTTTATTGAAATAAGGTCCTTATCACTGACTATCTTTGAGGTGGCGTGCCTTAAAAATGCTTTCTTTACTTCATTTGAAGCTATTCCGCATCCGTTATCCGTAATTCTTATAAGATCTATTCCGCCGTTTTTTATCTCAACCGTAACCAAAGAACTTCCGGCATCTATTGAATTTTCCAAAAGCTCCTTAACTATTGAAGCAGGTCTTTCCACCACCTCACCGGCCGCAATCTTATCAATAGTGTCCTTATCCAGTATATTTATCATAAGTCTCCTTTTAAAAAACCTGATTTTAAAAATTATATCCTGTTTTTTATCTTATTTTGCAGGTTATACAATGTATTTAGCGCATCCATAGGAGTCATAGAAGTAATGTCCATTTGTGATATTTCATCTATAATTGTATCATTGTTCATCGCATCAAACAAAGAGAGCTGTCCCGCCTCAACCTCATCGGTCCTTTTCACAGGCTTTCTCTTTGAGGCGGCTGGAGTCGCCTCGGCTATTTCTCTTGCCCTTGTGGCGATATCCGCACTTGAAAGCTCCTCTATAAGCTCCTTCGCCCTTTCAGTCACACTGTCGGGTACACCTGCAAGCTTGGCAACTTGTATACCGTAGCTCTTATCCGCACCTCCTGCCGCTATCTTTCTTAGGAATACTATATCGTCTCCTCTTTCCTTGACCAAGATACAGTAGTTGTTTACTCCCGGCATTGTGCCCTCAAGCTCCGACAGTTCATGGTAATGTGTTGCAAAAAGAGTCTTTGCGCCTATCAGCTTTGTATTTGAAATATGCTCAACCACCGCCCATGCGATAGCAAGTCCGTCAAAGGTCGATGTACCTCTTCCTATCTCATCCAAAATAACCAAAGAATTTCTTGTGGCGTTTCTTAGAATATTTGCAACCTCCGTCATCTCCACCATAAAAGTTGACTGACCGCTTGCAAGGTCGTCTGAAGCCCCCACTCTTGTAAATATCCTGTCACATACACATAGACTTGCCTGACTTGCAGGTACAAAGCTTCCTATCTGAGCCATCATACATATAAGAGCCGTCTGCCTCATATAAGTTGACTTACCTGCCATATTCGGTCCTGTAATTATAGACATTCTCTTCTTATTCTGATCAAGATATGTATCATTTGCAATAAATGAATCATCACTTAACATACTTTCAACCACAGGATGCCTGCCATCTTTTATATCTATAACTCCGTTTGTGTTTATTTGAGGTCTTATATAATTATTATTGTATGCAACTGTCGCAAGTGAACATATGGCGTCAATATACGCAAGCGACTTGGCACTTGACTGTATTCTGTTTACATTGTCTGCAACAATATCTCTTACCTCTACAAATACCTCATACTCCAAATTGTTTAACTTGTCCTCGGCACCGAGAATTATATTTTCAAGTTCCTTTAACTTGTCTGTAGTATATCTTTCCGCATTTGTAAGTGTCTGCTTTCTCACAAAGTAGTCAGGCACCATATCTTTAAACGAATTGGTTACCTCAAAATAATATCCGAAGACTTTATTGTACTTTATCTTGAGGTTTTTAATACCTGTCTTTTCCTTTTCATCCGCCTCAAGAGAAGCCAGCCAGTTCTTGCCTTCCGTCTTTGCCTGCCTGAGCTTATCTATCTCGGCATTATAACCTGTATTTATTATATTTCCTTCTTTCAGTGAAAGCGGACTGTCCTCATTTATCGACCTGTCTATAATATCTGTAATATCCTCAAGTTTATCAAGTCCTTCATTTATCTTTACTATCTCACTCGATGTACAGGTATTTAAAACTTCCTTTATCGGAGCGATCATCTTCATGGAAGATGACAGCGCCAAGAGGTCTCTTGTATTTGCACTCTTTGTCACAACCCTTGCCATAAGTCTTTCAAGGTCATAGACAGGGTTTAAATACTCCCTTAACTCCTCTCTGTCTATATATCTTTCAAAAAGCTCTGCTACGGCTTCCTGCCTGTTAAGTATTCTCTCTCTGTTTATAAGCGGCTGCTCCAAAAAGCTTCTGAGCATTCTTGCACCCATTGCCGTACTTGTCTTATCAAGTACACCGAGCAAGGAGCCGCTTTTCTTTTTTTCTCTCATAGTCTCTACAAGTTCAAGATTTCTCCTTGAGCTTGTATCCACAATCATATAATCACCGTTTTTATAGGCGGATATACTCACTATCTGTGCACATGAACTTTTTTGCATATCATAAAGATACTTAAGCATGGCACCTGAAGCAATGGTTGCATCTAAAAACTCCGAAAGTCCAAGCGCTTCAACACTTGATACTTTGAAATGCTTTTTTAATATATCAATACCACTTTTTTCGCTGAAATATGAATTGTCAAGCGGAGTTATTGTTATATTATATTTTTTCTTCAACTCATCAAGTGAAATACCGCTGATTTCAAAGGCGTGATTACATATAATCTCGGTAGGCTGATATTTTTGTATCTCATCAAAGAGTTCTCTGCTTGTAACAAGTTCCGTAACAAAGAAATCACCTGTGGATATATCACATATGCTAAGCCCGAATCTCTCATCAATATAAAATATTGAAATGATATAATTATTCTTATCATCTGCAAGTACTCCGCTGCTTGTTATTGTGCCCGGAGTCACAATTCTTACAACTTCTCTTTTTACAAGGCCCTTTGCAAGCTTAGGGTCTTCCATCTGCTCCGCTATAGCCACCTTATGTCCGTTTTGCACAAGTCTGTTTATATAAGTTTCCGCCGCATGATAAGGCACACCGCACATAGGAGCTCTCTCTTCAAGTCCGCAGTCCTTGCCTGTCAGAGTCAGTTCAAGCTCCTTTGCCACCATAGTCGCATCATCAAAAAACATTTCATAAAAATCGCCGAGGCGATAAAAAAGTATACAATCCGGATACTCGTCCTTAGTCTCCAGATACTTTGACATCATTGGAGATAGTGCCATTTATTCCTCACTTGTCTGTATATGCCCCATATAGTAAAAGCCTTTTGCCTCATCAAGGAAAACATCAACTATTTCGCCTATCATTCTTTTTCCGCCCTTAAAGTGTACTGTAAGGTTGTTTTCCAGCTTTCCGGTAAGATATCCTTCAAGATGCTCATCCTCGCCCTCTACCAAAACAGGCATACATTTTCCTTCATTTTTCTTTGTATTCTCTGCCGCTATATCCTGAACGGTCTTTAACAGTCTGTCAAATCTGTCCTTGATTATATCAGGATCTATCTGATCTTCCATCTTTGCGGCAGGTGTTCCCGAACGCTTTGAATATATGAATGTGAATGCCGAGTCATATCTGACCTCCTTTACCACATCCAAAGTGTCTGAAAAATCTTCTTCGGTTTCTCCCGGGAATCCTACAATAACATCGGTTGTAAGAGAGATATCGGGAATAGCCGCCTTTATTCTCCTTACCAAATCAAGATACCCTTCTTTGGTATAAACTCTGTTCATCTTTTTCAGAATTGAAGAACTTCCGGATTGCAACGGCAAATGAAGATGCTTACATATCTTTTTATTTTTCTTCATCACCTCTATGACCTCATCTGAAAGGTCCTTAGGGTGAGGAGTCATAAATCTTAATCTCTCAAGACCCTCTATCTTTGAAACTTCATCCAAAAGCATTGCAAAGTTTGTCTTTTCATCAAGTCCCCTACCGTATGAGTTCACATTCTGTCCGAGAAGCATAACTTCCTTTACTCCGTCAGCCACCAAACTCTTTATCTCATCTATTATTTCCTCAGGCTTTCTTGATCTCTCCCTGCCTCTTACATAAGGCACTATACAGTAGCTGCAAAAGTTATTGCATCCGAATGTAATGTTTACACCTGATTTGAAAGAAAACTGCCTCTTATTAGGAAGCTTTTCCACAATCATATCTGCACTTTCCATTACATCCACAACCTGTTTCTTGGTCTTAAGATGATCGAAAAGTATCTCCGCAAGCTTATAAATATTGTGGGTTCCGAATACAAGGTCCACATGTCGGTAGGATTTTTTGATTTTCTCCACCTCTTCGGCTTCCTGCATCATGCAACCGCAGATACCTATAATCATATCCGGATTTTTTTCCTTGCTCTTTTTTAACTGTCCCACTCTGCCGTAAAGTCTGTCATTTGCATTTTCCCTTACCGTACAGGTATTAAACAGTACAAGGTCGGCATCCTCTTCATTCTCAGCTTCTATATAGCCTATTCCGCTAAGTATTCCCGAGAGCTTTTCGGAATCTCTTGCATTCATCTGACATCCGAAAGTGACCACCTTATATGTAGGGTATCTCCCCTTGTCTATCGCCCCTGCGTGTATTATATCATTGACCTCAGACATAAAATATTCCTGTCTTAAAGGTTCCTCTGTAGGTATTAAATTCTCCATAATCCTCTTTCTATCTTGCTTTTAAAATATGGTCCATCACAATATCATACTCATTTGCTTCAAAGTCTATATCGGTCTGAAAATCATATACCGGTCCTATAAGAGTATTCTCACTGTGTAGACAAAAGTACCTGTCATAGTATCCGGCACCGAAGCCAAGCCTGTGACCTCGCTTGTTTAAGCCGATAAGCGGTACCAATACCTTTGCGCCTTTTGGAATAATCTCTTCACATGAAAGGCTTGGCTCAAGTATTCCGAACTTTGATTTTTCAAGATTGTCAAGTGAGTATACTCTGAAAAACTTCATATCCTTTCCGCAGACTCTTGGAAGCCCCAAAGCTATATCTATATTGTAATTTTCCTTATAATATCCGCTTAGAATCTTTTCAAACAGCGGTCTTAAATCTATCTCATTTCCAAGCGGCATAAATCCGAGCACCACTGCGTTTTTTGACTCTTTTAATATAGCGTCAATATCTTTTATTATGCTTTCACTTGCAGATTGCACTTCCTCTTTTGTAAGTGAATTCCTTTTTTTAAGTAAAAGTTCTCTGGCTTCCTTCTTAGTTATTTTCTCAGTCATTTTTATTTCCGAACTTTTTGCCGAGGTCTGTAATGCTGCCGTCAGCTTCCTTTATTGACACATTATTAAGGCTCGCTCTTAAGTTTTCTTTCACAGCCTCCAAATATTCTTTTCTAAGCTCTGCCTGTTCCTTCTTTTCTTCCTCGGTCAGACCTACACTCTTTTGCTTATGTGCCAATGTATTTATTCTGTCAATCTTTATATTATCCATCTTTCACCTCTTATTCCAAACAATTCAGCCAATCAAAATCCTTATTTTGTTTAGCCGGAAAATATGTGCCTATCTTTTCACCCCTTGCAATATTTTCTATTATACTCATATCGCTTGCACTTGCAATTACCATATCACATCCTGAATTGGTGGCTATCTGCGCCGCCAAAAGCTTTGTATACATTCCGCCTGTTCCAAGATTTGACTTTGAAGTGGACTTTCCCATACTCATATATTTGTCAACGTCGTCCACATAGTCGATAAACTTCGCATCCTTATTTGTATTCGGGTCATCTGTATACAGCCCGTCAATATCCGACAAAAGTATAAGAAGGTCGGCTTCAGTCAATGCACTCACCAAAGCGGAAAGTCTGTCATTGTCTCCGAACTGTATCTCATATGTTGAAATAGTATCATTTTCATTGACTATAGGCACCGCACCGTATGTCAAAAGCTGTGTAAATGTAGCCTTTGCATTGTCACGGTAGGTATCATCCGTGATAGTGGTCTTTGTCATTAAAATCTGTGCTATTCTGATACTGTACTCTGAAAAAAGCTTTCTGTATTCCATTATAAGTCTGGCCTGACCGATTGCGGCAAGTGCCTGCTTTTCACATAGAGTTGACGGCTTTTCATTTATTCCGAGTGAATGTCTGCCTGTTGCAATAGCACCTGATGAAACAAGTATTACCTCCTTACCCGCTCCCTTCAAATCGGCTATCCGCCTTATAAGTTTTTCTATCTTTGAAAGATTGAGCTCACCCGTCTCACTGTGTGTGATACTTGAAGAGCCTATCTTTATAACAATCCTTTTGGCATCTCTTACCTTTTTTCTTATTTCCATTACCTCTCCTTGTAACTCTCAATAATTCTTTCTGCTACCTTAAGCCCGTCCATAGCCGCACTCATTATGCCGCCTGCATATCCTGCGCCCTCACCGCAAGGGTATATGCCTGCAATATTTGACTCAAGCACCTCATTTCTGCTTATTCTTACCGGAGATGAAGTCCTTGACTCTATAGCCGCCACATAGGCGTCCTCATTTATAAAGCCTTTTATCTTCCTGTCAAAATCTTTAAAAGCCTCTTTCATACTCTCATAGATTTCCGTAGGGAAAAGCTTGTCAACTCTTGATATCTTTGTAGCACCTTTTATCTTAAGGTCTGCAGTTTCAAAGTCCTTACTTTCCACACCGTCTAAGAAATCTGCCAGTCTTTGCACCGGTACTTTGCCTTCTCCCATCTTATACGCATTTTCCTCAAGTCGCCTTTGAAACTCTATTCCCTTTAGAGGGTCGTCCTTGTCGCCAAATTTATCAAAGTCTTCTTCAGATACACTTACAATTATGGCCGAATTGGCTTCACCTGAGTCTCTTTTATGGTAGCTCATGCCGTTTACGGCAATTCTTTCACCTTCTGTGGAAGCATTCACTATGAATCCTCCGGGGCACATACAAAATGAGTACACACCTCTGTCAAAGCTTGATCTGAATGTAAGCTTATACGGTGCCGGCGATAAAAATGTCGCTTCCTTTTTCCCGTACTGTGATACATCTATAAGATATTGTGAATGTGATACTCTTATTCCCAGTGCAAAAGCCTTAGGTTCCATATAAATATTAAGGTCTTTTAACAACTTAAAAGTATCTCTTGCACTGTGTCCGAGCGCCAAAATTATATCCTCACAAGGTATATATTCCGTCTGATTTGTCTTTGTATTTAATACCTTTATATACTTACTTTTTTTGTTTATATCCTCTATATCTATAAGCTTGGTATCAAATCTTACTTCTCCTCCAAGTCTTATTATCTCTTCTCTGATTGACTTGACTATACCCGTCAAAAGATCGGTTCCTATATGAGGCTTGTTGTCATAAAGTATCTCCTTAGGAGCTCCGTATTCCACCAAGGTTTCAAGTACAAACTTATTTCTTCCGAAAGTATCCTTTACCAAGGTGTTTAACTTGCCGTCTGAGAATGTACCTGCGCCGCCTTCACCGAATGAAACATTGGATTCCGGATTCAACTTGCCCTCATTCCAGAACCTGTCTACACTTTCTTTTCTTTCCTCCACACATTCACCGCGCTCTATTACTATAGGTTTTAACCCGTTTTTAGCCAGTAATAGCGCCGCAAATATACCTGCCGGACCGAAGCCCACCACTACAGGTCTTTTAATATCAGCCGCTTTCAGCACTTTTGCATCCTTATAGGCATATATTACAGGCTTTGCAAGACTTAAACTTTTATTTCTTTTTAAATACTTTTCTTCATTACTCACACTTACATCTATAGAATAAGAATAAAAAATTTCAGGCTTTTTTCTGGCATCTACAGATCTCTTTTTTATCTCTATACTCTTTATCTCATCTATATTGCAACCGACAGTCTTCGCTATCTTTTTTCTTAAATCATTTTCATCATGATGTACACCCAGTTGCAAAGAATTTATATGTAACATATTCTCACCTTTATAATCCGTTTCCTGCTATATATCCCGATGTCCATGCCCACTGCAGATTATAGCCTCCGCATATTCCGTCCACATCAAGTATTTCACCTGCAAAGTACAGATTTTTTATAGACTTATACATCAGATTTTCGTCCACATCTTTTAGCGGAATTCCTCCTGTGCATACCTGTGCCTTGTCAAAATCACCGCTTGCCTTTACTTTAAAATCAAGCTTCTTACAAAGTGAAACAAGTCCGTCAAAGCTTTTTTTATCAATCTTTTTTATTTTCATATCATGAGAGATTTTGGCGGCTTCAAGTATTCCAAGCCAAAGCTTACTGTTTATAAGCCCGTTGCCAAGGTCCTCCATTGTAATAAATGAAGGTATATTTTTTCTGCTGTTAAGTATCTTTTCTATATCACCGATATGTGAGAACATATCAAGCCTTACAATTACATTTTTTCTTTCATAAAGCATTTTACTTACATATCTGCTCACCTGAAATGTGGGGATACCCGAAATACCGCTGTCTGCAAACTGCAGCTCTCCGAAGTCACCTGCAATCTTTTTATTATCACAATATACAGATATTTCACCCTTTGCCCTGACACCTGATGTCATCTTAAAAAAGAGCTTATCATCAAGCTTAATACCGCATAGTGCCGGCAAAGGAGGTTTATACTTTATATTCAGCTTATCAAGTACAGGTAAAAAAGATCCGTCACTTCCAAGCTTAGGAGCGGCCTTAAGCCCTGTAGCCACTATAAGCTTATCAAAGTATAATTTACTTATCTTTTTTTGTGTATCACAGACATCTACAAAAAATCCTTTCTCAGAGAACTTTATATCCTTTACATATGTATTTAAAAGTACATCCGCGTCATATCTGTTAAGTTCCATCAAAAGTGCATTTCTTATGGAAGCGGCCTGCTCCGAAGCCGGATAAACATATCCGTCTCTGATATACTCCACCACTCCGATACTGTTAAAAAACTTTATCGTATCAAAATGGCCGAATCTGTCTGTAAATTCAATCACTTTATAATTGTTGTGAAAATTTGCAACTTCCATTCTGGTATTGGTAAAATTACATTTGCCGTTTCCGGTTGACAGTATCTTCTTTAGAAGTTTGTCATTGTGCTCTATGACCGTAACTTCATTCTTTCCCTTACACGCAAATAGAGCAGACATTATACCTGCTGCTCCACCGCCAATAATTCCAACTTTCATTTCAAAAGCCTGACTTTCTGTAAAATACTTACCAACCTTTTGCCCTTAGGTATCTGCAATATCTCATTCTTTGAGATTGTCCTTGTACCTATCAAAAGTATCGCATATACCGGAACACCTACCGCTACAGGTATCATTGTAAGAAAAGCTCTACTCTGTGTAAACATTCTAAGTCCTGCATATGCCATATACACAGCTATTCCCATAATACCTGCACAGATAAAAGGCATTAAAAATGTCTTTATCACTTCCTGCCTGTAGTATAAATTCTTCTTTATACTTCTTGCATTCAATATACACATAGACAGTGCAAATACCATATTTCCGAACACCAACCCTATTACATTTGACTTAAACGCAAACAATAATATATACAAAACAATAAAATGGATAACAAGTGATATGGCCGCATTCTTTACAGGTCTGTTGATAAGATTGGTACCCTGTAATATAGCATTTGTAACTGTGGATATGGAATAAAGCACAACTACAGCCGAACCTATAATCATAAGATATGAAGCCAATATTGCATCATCTGCAGAATTGAACAGTATCCCCATAACAGGTACCGAAACCACCGCCAGACCTATTGCACAAGGGAAACTTACCATAGTTGCAAATCTGATTACCATAGAAATCTTTGAGTTCACATCTCCCTTATCGCCCCTTGAAAAGCTCCTTGAAACGGTAGGAATCAAAGAAGACGACATTGCATTCGCTATCGCCACAGGTACATTTACAAGCACCAGATACCCTCCGGTATATATGCCGTAAAGCCTTGAAGTCTCATACTCAAGCCCCAGCGCCTTCATGCTCTGTCCGAAAACCATACCGTCAAGTACCGAGTTTATATTGTAAATTGCTGTGGAAGCTATAACAGGTATAACAGTAAGCACAAGCACCTTTGTGATATGCGAAAAACTCTCTTTCTTTGAAGTATTGTCCTCTCTAAGACTCTTACGCCTTTTATCTGCGGTCAAAAATAAGAATACAAATATTATTAAAAGAGCCGTTACGGTACCGGCACCTGTACCGATAGTGCCTCCCGCCGCACCGTAAGCCGCCTTTACATCATTTCCCTTTGCACCCTTTATCGCCATCTCACACAAATAGTATGCCGCTCCTACAGATACCGCCGCATTTACCACCTGTTCAAAAATCTGTGAAACGGCTGTAGGCACCATTGTGGAATGTCCTTGGAAATATCCGCGAAACACTCCAAGGTAAGCCATTATCCATATGGTAGGGGCAAGGCTTTTTAGCGCATACTTTGCCAAAGGCATCTGATACAGACTGCTTGCAAAATAATCCGCGCCGAAAAACACAATACCGAATCCTATTCCGCCTACTATAGTTGCATAGATTAAAGCCGCTCTAAGTATCTTTCCCGCATTCCTGTACTCATTTTTTGCAATCCTTGCCGAAACCATCTTGCTTACCGCAAGCGGCAATGAATATGAGGACAACAAAAGAATTATTGCATATAGATTGTATGCTGTGGAATAGTATCCCATACCTTCACTTCCTATAATTCTAAGAAGCGGAACCCTATACGCAAGTCCTATCAGTCTTACAAGTATTCCTGCTACAGCCAATATGGCTCCCTGAACCAAAAAATTATTAGATCTACTCTTTGTCTTTTTAACCGGCATTATCTGCTAATCCCTTCAAGCTCCAAAATTTCTCTTTGTCTGTCTTCCATAACTACTCTGTCTTCATCCACCATATGATCATACCCCATCAGATGAAGCATGGAGTGTACCACCAAAAACGCAAGTTCTCTGGTCTCACTGTGACCGTATTCTATAGCCTGCTCTTTTATATGATCTGTGGAAAGTATAATATCACCAAGCAACAGCTCACCGGTCTCAGGATTAAATGCATCCACACTCTCTTCAATATTATCAAAGTTTCCGGGGATTTCAAACTCGTTAAAAGGAAATGATAAAACATCTGTAGACTTATCAATTCCCCTGTATTCACTGTTTATCTTCCTTATCTCTTCATCGTCCACAAAGGTCACCGAAACTTCGGCTTCATAAGGACAATTTTCAAAGTCAAGTGCAGATACCACCATCTTGTTTACTATCTCTTCATACGGTATATCAAGTTTCTTTTCAGACTCATAGCTTATCTCTATAGTCATACTCCCTCGCCAAAGCCTAAAGGCTTATCTTCTAAATCTTTTTTTATCTTCCTTATCCTTTGACATATTTTTCTTTTCGTATATATCATAGGCTTCTACAATCTTTTGTACCAAAGGATGACGAACAACATCCTTATTGGTAAGCATACAAACACCTATATCATCAATATTCTTAAGTATTTTCAGCGCAATATCAAGTCCCGATGTCTGTCCCTGTGGCAAATCCTTCTGGCTCTGATCTCCTGTCACTATCACCTTTGAGCCGAAACCTATTCTTGTAAGGAACATCTTCATCTGTGCCGGAGTGGTATTTTGTGCCTCATCAAGTATTATAAAAGCATTATCAAGGGTTCTACCTCTCATATATGCAAGAGGCGCCACCTCTATAAGACCTTTTTCCTGATTGTGCAAAAAGCTGTCCGCACCCATTATCTGATAAAGCGCGTCATAAAGCGGCCTCAGATAAGGATCTATCTTACTTTGCAGATCTCCCGGCAAAAATCCGAGCTTCTCTCCGGCCTCAATAGCAGGTCTTGTAAGAATAATCCTGTTTACGGCACCGTCTTTAAAAGCCTGTATCGCCATAGCCATAGCCAAATATGTCTTACCCGTACCGGCAGGTCCTACACCGAAGACTATCATCTTGTTCCTTATAAGATCCACATACTGCTTCTGACCCAAAGTCTTAGGCTTTATAGGCTTGCCCAAAATAGTTCTGGCTATCACATCCTGATCTATCTCAAGTATCTTGTCGTCTTCCAATGTAAATGATAATGAAAGTGCATAATCCACGTTCTGCTCTGCAATCTGATTGCCCCTTTTTGAAAGTTCGATAAGATTGTTAAAGACCGACTTTGCCTTGTCCACATAGGCTTTAGGTCCTATTATCTTTATGCTTCCGTCTCTGGCAATCATACTGACTTTAAGAGTTCTCTCAATCTTCTTTAAATATACGTCAAACTCTCCGCAGACATTCCTTTCATGCTCCATAGGTATATCTATAATATTTTCAATAATGCTCAATATTTTCTCCTTAAAATTATCTGTTTAAAAAGAAAACCCCGGTCAAATGACCGAGGTTGTGAAAACACGCAATTAATTAAACTTACGCTTTCTAGCTGCTTCAGACTTTTTCTTACGTCTTACGCTTGGCTTCTCGTAATGCTCTCTCTTACGAATTTCTTGTTGAATGCCTGCCTTAGCACAATTTCTTTTAAATCTTCTAAGTGCACTGTCAAGACTCTCGTTTTCTTTCACAATCACGTTTGACATCTAAGATCTAACCTCCCTCCGGTTGTGAAATTCAAAATCTATATCATTATACCACAAAGTACAGATTCGTCAATATGTTTATTTTATTTCTTATCAAAATTGAGAGCCAAATTATTGTCGGCATCAAGAGAGTAGTTTACAAAGATGTACATATTATACCATTTGTCATCCTCCCAAAGCTTCTCATCCTCACCCTTTTCATAAATAGACTCAAAGCTTTCGACCTCACTCTCAGGCACCAACCATCCTCCAAGATCGCAAACCTTCATATCATTCAATGAAATATCTCTTCCTTCAAAGGTATCGCAAAAAAATACACCTCCGAGTTTTTTGGCCTCTTCTTCTACAATACCAAGAAACTTTTCAAAATCTTCTCCTTCATTGCTTCTTAAGCCCTGCATCTGTATAATCTCCTGTCTTTATTACAAAATTTTCACTAAAAAATACTTTTTATATAATATCACAACAGCTACAGAAATGGAATGAAAATATACATATTTCTGATATTATTTACAAAGACCTATCTATATTGCCTGTTTTAACCTTGGTCGTTTCGTCTTATTTCTTATTCGTTAGCTTATTTATAATCTTAGTCGCTATCTTAATCGTTGTATCGCATGTTTTTTCTTGCAACTTAATCGCTGCATTGTACAGTGTTTTACTCTATAATAGTCGATTCACCACAGTCATTTTTCCGAATATGTTTAGCGTATATGATATTGCAATATGCGATTATGATATTTTCTTATACCTTTGATGTCTGCTTCTTGGCTTACCGGGCAATGTCATCTCTACAAGACCGAGTTCTATAGCCGGATTAAGGTAGTTCTTCCTGAATGTAGGCTTATGAGTCATACCGAGTCTGAGCATTATTTCATTTGTAGAAAGTACCTCGTCACCCATAACCTCCAAAAGCTTATTTGTAAACGAAGATGTAGGCTTTACTGCAACGCTCTCATCCATAGCCTCATTTTTATAACTCTTATTTATATTTTCAGGTTCAGCAACTTTACCGCCTGCCTTAGGTATATCCGCATTTTTTAATGCTTCATACACCGTCTCAAGCATCAGCTCTACAAACCTGTTGAACTCTCCTGTCTTGTAGGCATCATACAATACCTCTTTGTATTCATCCCTTCTCTTTATAAGATTATCATGAACACATATAAGTAAAAAGATATCCTTCCACCTGCAAAGCAGCATATCAAACCACAGCCTTGACATGATTCCGTTATATTCTTTAAACGGCTTCAAAAACTCAAGTTCAAAATACAATACGGCACTCTTTATAAGAGGGTGAAGCTCACTTCTTTTATACCACTCCAACACATCCCTTATAGCCCCCGGCACGAATCTTGACGGTATCAAATCCGTTTCAAACATAGCACCATCATTCTTACCGTCTTCCCTAAACTCATATGAGAGCGTATCTATAGAACCTAAAAGCATTTTATACGCAAAGAGCATATCGTTTACGGAACAGGGATTTATTTTTGCTGACATTTCATATACTTCAAAAAGATTTTTCGCAAGTGTACTTTCCTTATAATCTTTAGCAATCTTCTCTCCTCTTATAATATCCTCTATATACTCCGGTGAAAGACTGTACTCCTCAAGCAACAGTAAAGTATGTACTTTATTTATTATGAAGCTCTTTGCATTTACGCTTATCTTACCCTCAAAAAGCACACTTACTCTGCCTACTTCCTCACTTATCTGTGTAAGCGAATTTATCATTTTATCGCTCAATTTAAAAATCGGACTGTATTCTCTCAAGGTATCCTCCTCTCTTCCAGCTCAACATCAATTACTATAATGAATATTACAGTAAAAATAAGAAGCTGTCGATATAATATGACAGCTTCTCATACATTTACTCCGTTTTATTTTTTCTTTCCTTATTTTTTACATACAATATCTGTATATTTTCCACCAGTATGGTAAGATTTCTAAATACCGACTCGGCTCCGAATCCGAATATAACCATCAACAAAATACTTACTCCGGACAAATCTGTAAGTGCAAACAGCTTGCCGAAGAACAGCCCTGCAAATATAAAACCGAAAATATTGCCTGCTATAATCATATACTTTCTTGTGTTGAAAGGCTCACTTATCTTACATAAAATCATAAAACCTACAACCGACATTATCATAGTGGCTATGGTTCCGATACTGTCATCAGATATCTCAAATACACTTCCGCACATTACTATCGCAAATACCGCGATAACATCAGTCAATCCACCCGGCAATGCCTTTATAAGTACATTCTTAAGAAAATCTCCTTTAATCCTGTGCTTGTTAGGTTCAAGTGCCAATAAAAATCCCGGAATACCTATAGTAAACATACTTACAAATGAAATCTGTGCAGGCTCAAGCGGATATGTGAACATAAATACCGCCGAAAGCACGGATAAAAGCAGTGAGAATATATTCTTTACAAGAAACAGACTTGCAGAACGTTCAATATTATTGACCACTCTTCTGCCCTCATATACCAGATCCGGCATATGTGCAAAGTCCGAATCCAAAAGTACAACCTGTGCCGCCTGTGCTGTTGCCTCACTTCCCGATGCCATTGCTACACTGCAATCTGCATCCTTCATAGCCAGTATATCATTGACACCGTCACCTGTCATAGCCACGGTATGTCCGCTATTTTGTAACGCCTTTACAAGCAACTGTTTTTGTTTTGGAGTCACACGCCCGAAAACTGTATAATTATTTGCAGCCTCCGCTATTTTCTTATCACTGTCAAGTAAAGATGCATCAATATAATGCTGTGCATTTTCTATACCCGCCTGAACTGCAATCTGTGAGACGGTCTGCGGATTGTCTCCTGAAATTACCTTTATAGCCACATCCTGACTCTTAAAGTAATTAAATGTCTCTACAGCATTCGCTCTTATCGGATTGGCAAAAGATATAAATCCGAGAGGAAGTACATCTTTCTCAATCCCGTTTTCAATATCGTCACCTTCATACTTTGCAAAAAGCAGTACTCTGCTGCCCCTCTCTGTATAAGGCAAAATATCGTTTTCATACTTTGTTATATTACTTTTAAGAATAAACTCAGGAGCTCCAAGTACATAGCAGCCGTCATCAAAGGTGATACTTCCGTATTTAAGTGTGGACGAAAAAGCCGATATCTTAAGAGGCACTTTCCTGCCGTATATCTTTATACTGCTTGCATATAACTTTAACGCCTTCATAGTCGCATTATTATCCTTGGATGCAAATGCATAATCCGCCAAGAGTCTCTTTAAATCTTCCTCATGCAATGTATCATGTTTGCCTGATTTACAAAGAAAAACATCTTCCACCTTCATATCGGGTTCTGTAACGGTTCCCGTCTTGTCTACACAAAGTACATCAACCCTTGCCAAAGTCTCAATACTCTTCATATCATGTAAAAGCACCTTCTTACCTGCAAGCTTCATTGTACTTATTGCAAGCGCAACCGTAGTCAGAAGATACAGTCCTTCAGGAATCATGCCTATAATCGCCGCCACTGTAGACGTCACACTCTTACTGAAGGTATCATGATTTACATAGAAGCTCTGCCAAAACAAAATAATTGCAATAGGTATTATGATAATACCTACAGCCTTTACAATAAGATTTATCTGACGTATCATCTGCGACTGTTCTTTACCGCTCATAGACTTAGCTTCTATACTGAGCCTTGAGATATATGAGTCCGCTCCTACCCTCTCAAGCTTTGCATAGCACTCTCCGGATACTACAAAACTTCCGGACATCAATGTACTGCCTTGAGTCTTTTCTATCTCATCCACCTCACCTGTGAGTAATGACTCATTCACGTGGATGCATCCGCTTATAACTGTAGCATCCGCGCAGATTTGTTTTCCTGCCGACAATAAAACTATATCATCCTTTACAAGCTCTTGTGACAAAATATTTTGCAGTTTACCGTCTCTTAATGCATCCGCATGCGGTGCATTAAGAAGATTCATCTTCTCAAGTGTCTTCTTTGCACGCAGCTCCTGTACTATTCCTATTACAGTGTTTCCTATAATTATCGGAAGAAATGTAAGATTTCTAAAAGATCCTACCACTATCAGAAATATTGAAATAATCAAAAATATGAGGTTGAAGTATGTGCATACATTTGATAACACAATTTCTCTTCTGGTCTTATCAGTCTTGATATCGGCCTTATTTACCTCACCTCTTTCAACCCTTGTCGCTACTTCAGCTTCACTGAGTCCCACCAATACGGGGTTATTCTCATCCATACTATCCATAAATCTTTCCTTTATATTATTTCTTCATCTCTTATACCCATAAGCTTGCGCTCCCAATCCCCTACTATATCACAAAGTATGCCGTCACAGGTATACTCATCTAATTTACATGTAAATAAAGGCTTTCTTTTGGCAGCTTTATAAAACTTCATTGCATACTCATACAGATTTTCAGGATTAAATGTAATATCAAGTCTGTCTGCAATACCTTTTCTTATACTGTCAAAGTCCGCACCTTTTTTCTTATAGTCTTCTCTTATATATGATAAATATCCGTCACAAAATCTTTTTAATATACTCTCATTCTTATATATATACTTACAGGTAAAGTCAAAAACATTTCCGGCATGAAGCAAAAATACTATAAGTTCTTTTATGCTGTCCGCCACTCTTCCGACACTGCCCTCACTGCTTATAAGCCCAATACTGCCGTCCTCCAAAATAACAAACTCTCCTCCGCTTCCGTCAACTGCAAACGCTTTTGCAGACATTGAATATATTTCACCGTTTTCGGACATTACAATATCCTGATTTTGCTTATAAAAGCATATATCACACTCTCTCATCAGTAATGTATTCAAATCATCATCTTTTCTTATCAGTTCAATCAATTTCATAATATTATCACCCTAAAGACTTTATTACCCAATATGTAAGCGCTAATACGGCCATTGTAATATAGCTGTATAAAACTGTCAAAATAGCCAACCCCATACCTTTTTTCCAATATTTTATACTTATATACAAAACGTCTATAATATTTACTATCGGTATCATTTGCAGGAAAAAATGTATCGTCCTCATCGCGAAACTCATTCCATATTTTTTTCTTGTAATATCCAGCATACAATTCACCGCTACAGTACATGGCAATCCTATAAAAACATATGATGCCAATATATATGGTACTACTACTACAATAAAAGCAATAAATAAAAATATCAAAATAGACGTAACCAATTGATGGTCAGATTTAATCGTCATTGAAATCCACTCAAAAATAATATAGGACAGTATTCCTACACATCCACATATAAAAGGTGCCGTTATATACTTATATAGAAAGTATGTATTCAGGCAATAATCTACATCTTCTATCTTTGTAGCAGATAAAACACCTCGAATTTGTAATATCATAGCAACAAAAATCATTATAAATAAAGCAAATGCAACAACTGTCGCCGATCCGCCCAACCTATTATTTTCTATAATCGAAAATACAAAACCATATAATGCCGTTCCGTATAGCAGCGCCAACAATATAATCGGCAGTTTGCTTTTCTTCACTTGAACATCACTGTTCTTATCATCCAAAATCTCTTTTGTATCAACATCATCTTTTTTCTCAAAATCCATATCTTCACTCATATTCTGTTTAAAATACTACTGCCCTACAGTGCAGGTACAATAAAATATGCGGCCATACCGACAATTAGACAAAAAGCAGTTATAACAGCAGCTACCTTACCTTTCTTCCAATATTTTATACTTATATAAAACCCGTCTATAAGATCCAATATCGGTATCAGTTGCAAGAAAAAATGTATCATCTTTTTAAAAGAACTCATTCCGAATTTTTTTCTTGCAATATCCAAGATGAAATCTATGGCTATAATACATGGCAAACCTATTAAGACAGATACTATAAATATATAAGGTACAAGTAATAAACCAAAAGCTGCAGCAATACCTATAGGCTCATCTGACGACTTAACGGTTATTAAAACCATAGATGCCACTATTCTTCCACAACTCCATATAAAGGGAGCCGTTATATACTTATATAGAAAGTATGTATTCAGGCAATAATCTATATCTTCTATCTTTTTAGCAGATTCAATACTTCGCACCTGTAATACCATAACAACAAAAAACGTTATAAATAAAGTAACTGCAAAGGCCATTGCCAAACCTAACAATATAATGTTTGCTATAAACGAAAATATAAAACCATACAATGCCGTTCCGTATAGCAGCGCCAACAATATAATCGGTAGTTTGCTGTTCTTCACTTGAACATTGCTGTTCATATCATCTGAAATCTCTTTTGTATCAACATCATCTTTTTGCTCAAAATCCATATCTTCACTCATACCTGGTTCCAATTTTTATCAGTTTCAAAAACGCTACTGCCCTACAATGCCGGTACAATAAAATATGCAGCCATACCGACAATAACACAAAAAGCAGTTATAACAGCTGCGACCTTACCTCTCTTCCAATATTTTATACTTATATACAAACCATCTATAAGATCTACTATCGGAATTATTTGTAAAATAAAATGCAAGATACATTTCCCTAAACTTATTTTATTTTCACTCTTAGTAAATGCCAATATACAAACAGCCGCTATAAAGCTTGGTATATCCGCTATAATCGCAAATGTCCATACTATAGGTAACATTATAAATGCAAAAGCCAATAAAAAAGGCAATATAACCAACAGTTGAGGCATCACAAACGACATCGGAGTGATTACGATTACTCCAAGCATAATATATAGAGATATAAATATAGCGGTCAATATAACAGGAATCGCTGCATACTTATAAAAAAGGTAACTGTTTATACAGTAATTTATATTTTTATTCCTTATGGCAGATATGCTTCTTATACTCTGCGTTATCACCGCTATCATAAGTG
Source organism: Lachnoanaerobaculum sp. (assembly GCF_057250505.1). Classification (NCBI taxonomy): domain Bacteria; kingdom Bacillati; phylum Bacillota; class Clostridia; order Lachnospirales; family Lachnospiraceae; genus Lachnoanaerobaculum; species Lachnoanaerobaculum sp. Next base: position 55,215 of record NZ_DBHIEQ010000006.1, read on the forward strand.
CCGTAAAAAACAGCATATTTATAATTACAATAATTAAAACAGGAATATGAACCCCTGACTCCGTCCCCATTTGACTGAATACAAAGATATCAAACCCTATCCACCCATATAAAAAAATAAGATACAATATAGATAATACCCATGAAAACCTCTTCATAACCGCTCCTTTTTATATCATTTTTTCTACCAAAATTATAACACGTACCATATAAAAATACATCTTAACTTTATGCTATGATTAACTCCAATATAAAAGTGGGCTGAAAAATCAACCCACTTTAACACTTGACATGAAACCCTAATTTTCTTCTTTCCTATATATATTCCTTGCAAACAGTGCCGCTACTACCGCTATCGCTGCCAAAACCGACTCCACTATGACTACAGGTATATGTGTACCAGTCATAATTACAGTTATTGCATCTACCACAAAGTGTATAAGCAGCGCTACAAAAAACAAAGATTTTTTATCCTTTACAGAAAACCAAACCAAAACTGAAAGTGATATTTGTATGATTACAGTAGATATTCTCTCCACTATACCGAGTAAAAATATATAAGAAGGTGTTGTAGCCAATGTGGTGATACTTGTCTGAAGCTGTGAAAGCGCAGCCTCGGACAAACTGCCTGAAACCGACTCAATCCTTCCGTTATTTACCATAGCAGCCAATGTCAGATTACTTATCATTGTAAATCCCAAAATAGCCGCCGCTTCAAATCCTCCATGTCCTGCACCGTACATCAGCGCATTTATATCTTTATCTCTGCGCTTCTTTAACATTACATTAAATGCAAACAATCTGCCGCACTCTTCAAAGACTGCCGCCATCGCTCCGCCATATATTGCATACAGTACAATATTATTTTTAATATTTGCACCTATAGATGAGCCTAGCACTACTTTGTGAACCGATGTCTCAAGTATCATGGAAAAGAATATAAATACAAAGCATCCTACAAAAAAAGGTGATATATCAGTCTTTTTATTCTTCCTGAAATAAATGAACAGAACAATCGGTATCAAAAATCCTGCAAAAGCGGCCGCTCCCATAAAAAATATACTTAAGGAAGGTACTTTACTCATATTACTTTCCGATTTCCGTTGTCTTCTTGTATGCAGCCTCTACAGCTTCCATTATGCTGCCCTGTACTCCGGCTTTTTCAAGTACATGCAAGCCCTCTATACTTATTCCGCCCGGTGCATTTATCTCGTCAATAATCTGATAGAAATGCTTGTTTGTTTTCTCCAAAACCATTCCTGTAGCTATCAAATTCTCTATTACAATCTGCTTTGAATCGCTTCTTGAAAGCCCGATCTTTACACCTGCATCTACCAAAGAAGCGGTAATAAGTGTCAGCCACTCAGGACCTGCACAGCCTATAGCGGTGAAAGCATCAAGCTGATTTTCCTGCATTTCCATAGTCTTTCCTATAGCATCTACAATAGCTGTCACCTTCTCTTTTTTCTCATTCGGAAATTCTTTGTCAAATACAAGAGCACTGTATCCTCTTTGAGACTCTATCATTGTATTCGGCATCACTCTGGCAATATGCGTCTTTTCTCCGAACCATTTATGTAATTTGTCTATTGATATTCCTGCGAGCAAAGATACTATAATCTTCTTCTCGTCAAGGTATGGCAAAATCTCCTTTGCAGCAGATTCACCGTCTTGAGGCCTTACCGCAAATACAATCAGGTTTGCCCTTGAAGCCAAGTCCTCCGCACTCTCAACTATAGAGATTCCAAATTCTCTTTTAAGCTCATACTCTCTCTTTGTTACAGCCTCTTTTACATATATATTTTCCGGCAAGAAAACTCTTCTCTTTATAAGTCCCCCAATTATTCCTGCGGCCATATTTCCGCCACCAATAAATCCGATACCTTTAGACATACTTACTCCTTTACTTAAAATAAAATTAGTTTTGAATCGAAATATACTCAACCCGATTTTATATTATATCACTTTCCGAGAAAATTGCTTCCTAAAAATGGTCTAAAACTTAAATCTATCAAAAAAATCAGGGCAAGTATTAAAGAAAATACATTTATCGCTCTTTTATTCGCCTTTTTGATACAAATATTTATCAGAGGTTCAATAAAATATATTATTATCAAACCTCCTATACCGAACTTAACACTGCTCCAAAGTGCAATCCTTCCTTCAAAATTACAAAAATAATTGCTGTAGTCCCAAAGCCAATCGCCCATTAAAAATTCCATAAAATAACTTCCCAAAAGTTCAAGTACTGTAGTGATAAACATTGTAATCAAAAAGACCAAGATAAATGAAACATTGACCCCGCCTATATATATACCTTTATCTCTCACTCTTTTAAGAAGTATGATAAGTATCAGCCCTCCAAAGCCGTATATCGGCAGATACGGTCCGAACAAAAATCCTCTGTTTACATAGCCTACGTGAGTCTCAAATATACCTACCGATACCTCATATATCCATCCCAAAAAGGAGCAGGCCATAAATATAAGGAAAATATTTCTAAGTTTAGTAAAATTCATAATGTAACCTTATTTTCCGAGAATATACTTTACAATATCAGGTAATACTCCCTTATTCTGCTGCCAGATATTCTCAATCTGTGTTTCAGGAACAGGTGAAGTACCGATACCGACCTCAACCGTAACATTCGGTATGCCCTTCTCCCAATCAAGCCAATCCTTAAAACCTGTACCGTACTTGGAGCCGTCAGCCTCAGGAGATACAAGCTTGTAACCTGTATGTGATACTACTATATCAGCCATCGCCTTATCCTTTGCGGCCACTTCCGCCGAAGCGTGTTGATTTGACCAGTATATAATCTGACCCTGTGCGTGGTAATTTAATACCGCCGCAAACTTTTCACTGTTTACCAAATTTATGAGATACTGTGTTTCACTCTCTGAACCTGCGCTTGGTCCCTTATAATGCTCATTTGAAGGTCTCTTCCTGCTGTCCGCTCTGTCCTTCCAGCCCTGAGTCGGGAAGTTGTGGTTGATATCCACACCGTTTAGATTATTCTTCCACTTGTTCAAAAACCAGTTATACTTGTCCTGATTTTCCTTAAGTCCCCAATCCGACCAGCTGTCTATAATCTCCTGCAATTTCTTTTTTGACTCTTCCTTATTAAGTCCGTTAATACCGCTTTGTGATATTGCAACTCCGTCAGGATTTACCATAGGAATATACTCTATACATACTTCATCCAAACTCTTATCGCCTTCAGATCTTTTATCAAGCATCTCCTTTATCTGACGCATTACAAGCGGTGTGGTGATATACTCTCTCGCATGAATAGCGCCTACCACCAAAATTTTCTTTCCTGCATCCTTGTTACCGATGGTTATTCTGTACATATTTCTTCCGTCAGGTGTTGTGCCTATAGAATCTGAAGTGACACCCTCATATTTTTGTTTCAAAAGATTTATATCACCCTCCATCTTTTGATATGTATACATTTCACTTCCCAAAAAATTAAAATCCGTACTTACATTCTGTGTAGTCCCATAATTTGCCGAGGCATGACCTATTACTCGGCCTGCCAAAACCGGCATCACCTGTGCCATTGTAATACATGTGGTTAATGTTATTGCTGTCCAAATATATCTTTTCTGCATATCTTCCTCCATCTTTTGTGCCTTACTAATATACGACATAAGAGCAAAAAATAATAGTTACAAAAAGTTTAAAAGATATATAAAATTAGATATATTTTTATTTTGTGTTGATATATATGACTATATTAACCAATGTTTTACAATTTTAAGCTTTTAAATTTTATGCAATCTCTATGTACTTTGATAAAAACATGACGAATATAGCTGTATAATATTAGCAAATGATATAAAAAATGCTCTTTTTATTTGGTTGTAAGCAATCTACATTTGTTAAATTATCTACTTTTACAAAAGCTATAGCTTTTATTTTTCTTTTATGCTAGAATCAATCTATAGTAATTTACTAAAGATTAACAACTCGAAAGGAGTATTTTAAATATGGCAAAGAGACCGGACGAAAAGTATGGACTTTTTATTAACGGAGAATTCAGAGATTCAAAGGACGGTAAGTTTTTTGATACATACTCTCCAGCAACCAAGGAAAAAATCGCAAGTGTGGCAGAGGCTACAAAGGAAGATGTAGATGATGCGGTAAATGCGGCATGGGCAGCTTTTGAATCATGGAAAAACCTTGATAAGATCAAGAGAGCCGAGATTCTTTTAAAGATTGCCGATGTTATAGATGCAAACAAAGAGGACCTCGCTTATATCGAGAGTCTTGACAACGGTAAGCCGCTTCGTGAAACCTTAAATGTAGATATTCCGTTTGCTGCAGATCATTTCAGATATTTTGCTTCCGCAATTCGTACAGAGGAGGATACTTCAAACTTCCTTGACCCGAACACACTCTCACTTGTATTCAGAGAGCCTATCGGTGTAGTAGGACAGATAGTTCCTTGGAACTTCCCTTTCCTTATGGCTGCTTGGAAGCTTGCACCTGTACTTGCATCAGGATGCTGTACGGTACTTAAGAGCAGTTCTTCAACTCCTCTTTCAGTACTTGAGCTTGCAAAACTTGTTAAGGATATCATTCCAAAGGGTGTATTCAATGTTATATCAGGTGCAGGCAGCAAATCGGGACAGTATATCCTTGATCACAACGGATTCAGAAAGCTTGCATTCACAGGTTCTACAGAAGTAGGATATTCTGTAGCTAAGGCTGCAGCCCAGAAGCTTATCCCTGCAACACTTGAGCTTGGCGGAAAGTCTGCAAATATATTCTTTGACGACTGTGATCTTGACCTTGCAATTGACGGTGTACAGCTTGGAATCCTCTTTAACCAGGGTCAGGTTTGCTGTGCAGGTTCAAGAGTATTTGTACAGGAAGGCATCTATGATGAGTTTGTAAAGAGAGCTGTAGACCAGTTTAACAAGATTGTGGTAGGAAATCCTCTTGATATCAATACTCAGATGGGTTCACAGATTAATGAGGGTCAGGTAGCCAAGATTCAGGCTTGTGTAGACAGAGCCGTAGCTGACGGTGCTACAATCGCATGCGGAGGTTCACGCTATACAGAGGGTGAGCTTGCAAACGGATCATTCTATAAGCCTACACTTATCACAAATGTAACCAACGACTCTTATGCAGCTCAGGAAGAAATCTTCGGACCTGTAGCAGTTATCATTAAGTTCAAGACTGAAGATGAAGTAATCAAGTACGCCAACGAAAGTGTATACGGTCTTGGCGGTGGTGTTTGGACAAAGGATCTTAACCGTGCATTCAGAGTTTCAAGAGCTATTGAGACAGGTAGAGTTTGGGTAAATACATACAATGCTATCCCTGCAGGTGCTCCATTCGGAGGATACAAGACTTCCGGTATCGGTAGAGAGACTCATAAGGTTATCCTTGATCACTATACACAGATGAAGAACATACTTATCAAACTTGATGAAAATCCAAGCGGATTCTATCCTAAGAAGTAATATAAAGCTATTCCTTTATATAGTATAAATGACAATATACGGTATATGCCACCATACTGTATGTCAAATACAAAAAACTCTCAAACCGGCAAAGCCGGTTTGAGAGTTTTTATATTCAGATATTGATTGTATCAGGATTGCTGTGATTGCGTAGGCTACCATGCCTTAAGCAGTTTCCGTATCTCATATTTGTCAGTTTTAACATCACTATAGGCAATATTATAGACTTTATGCAATACAATCCTAAAAAAGTAAAGAAAAGTTCCGGTTTTACTTTAACAGTAAGTAATTTCGTGGTGTATCCTATATACAATACGCTTACATTCAGTCCCACATTAAATAATGTGGTCAGTACGGGAAGTACTATATCCACTTTAGCTGTAGGAGAAAAATACTTTACGGCAAATAATGACAATACCGAAATATTTGAAATACATATAGGCTTATAATCATGTCTATATACTACCATTGTTTTTACATTATAAAATGAACATTCATGTTGGTATATACTAAGTTCGTTTATCCATGTGTATGTAATATTTGATATATCCTCCCACGGCACCGTCAAATCTATCTTTTTCAAATAAATCCCGTCCTTTGAGATAACACATTTTGTAAATATAAATGAAAATACAACAAACATAACAATCCATATTATATTTAATACGGTACAAAGCTTTGTTGAATTAAACAGATGACCTACAATAATTATATCTCCACCTCCCGAAATAAAATATATTACCATTGTAAAAAACATAAGCATAAATAATGTAAATCTGTAATATATGCTGTGAAATTTTATTCTCTTTTTCATATGCTCCACCTTTTTATAAACTGATTATATTATAATACATCTTTTGAACATGTACTAATACATTTCACACATAAAATAAACTCCGGTCCGTTTTATATTGTTTATCCCGTATTTCAAAATAAAAAAGCTCTCACAAAAGTGAAAGCTCATTATTTACTATATTAGTACCACCTTGTCATCGGTAAATCATTGTTGACATCATTTGTAAATATAATCTGGTGAAGATCGATAACTCCGTTCCAAAAAGTAGCGGCACAGCTGCAAAGATACAGTTCCCACATTCTTGCAAATCTCTCATCAAACATCTTGACCACCTCATCTCTGTGAGCCTGAAAGTTTTTATTCCAGCAAAGCAAAGTCTTATTATAATGTCTTCTAAGGCTCTCCACATCTATTGTATAAAGTCTTAAATCACTTGCATCCGATATAATCTCACGAAGACTCGGTACAACACCGCCCGGGAAAATATATTTCTTAATCCATGCATCGCCCGGATACTCCTTAAGAGAGCTGATAAAGTGAAGTACGAATATACCGCCCGGAGCAAGTACAGACTTTGCACACTGCAAATACTCCGCATAATTACCTCTGCCCACATGCTCAAGCATACCTACACTGACAATGCTGTCAAAAGTTCTCTTGGTCTTTGGAAGATCTCTGTAGTCCATAAGCTCTACTTCAAGGTAATCCTCAAGACCCTCTGCCTTTATTCTCTCCTCAAACTTAGCCTTCTGCTCATGGCTTAAAGTGATACCAAGACCCTTTACCTTATACTTCTTTGCAGCCTCAATAAGCAAAAATCCCCAGCCGCAACCGATATCAAGTATTGTCATACCCTCTTTCAGATGCATCTTGTCCAAAAGATGATGTACCTTATTGACCTGAGCCTGATAGAGCGTATCATCTTCATTCTTAAAATATCCGCATGAATAGCTCATAGTCTCATCAAGCCAGAGGCTGTAAAAATCATTTCCTATATCATAGTGTGAAGAAACTTCCTTTTGCTGATTCTTCTTTGAAAGCGAAGTGAATATAAGCTTCTTCAACTTATTTTGATCTGTTGAAAACTTACTCATCTGTCCGAGGAACATATTTAAAGCCTTATAAAGGTCACCCTCTATCTCGATATCTCCGTCCATATATGCCTCACCCAAGGTGATAGATGTACTTGTAAGCATATCCACAACTGAAGGCACCTTATTTACCTTGATAGAAAATGTAGGCTCTCCTTCTCCGATCATACGCTTGTTTCCGTCGATTATCATCTCAAACGGATGCTCATCAAACTTTTCCATAAACTTTACAAACTCATTTTCTATCAATCCCATTTCATTACCTCCAATGGTTTCTCTATATCCTTGTCAAATAAAAAAAGACAATGGCGAATACTCGTCTCGACATCATTGTCCCTATGCATATCTAAAATACGATATAAATTTAACAAAACATATACAAAAAGTCAAGTTTACTATACAATTTTCTGCCTTTTGCATATATTAACACTCTAATACATCGGCAAAAGCTGTCATATTTTAGAGACAGTATAAATACTTTATTAAGTAAAAGAACATTTTTCCAATATAGCAAATACTTATTTTACAATATCTTTATTAAAAAATATTTTTTGCAGATTATCGGTTTGAAAAATTGAAAATACAAGTATAGCTATTGAGAAAACAAATAAACCCTATCTAATTATACAGAAAACAAATCTATTGAATATATATATTGTAAACTTTAGTTATTTTATGTACAATTTATACAAATATATCGTTTTACGGAGGATTTCATTATGTTACGACTACCGGAAAATTTTGAGAGTTTTCCAGAAGCAAGAAAATCAGGCTTTATGAAGATGAAGGCTCATAAAGACAACGGAGGTAAAATAGTAGGAACATACTGCTCATTTATTCCTACTGAACTTATCATTGCCGCAGGTGCAATTCCTGTTACACTCTGTGCTACAAGTGAAGAACCTATAGCTGCTGCTGAAGAACATCTGCCTAGCAACATTTGCCCTCTTATCAAGGCAAGCTACGGCTTTGCACTTACAGATACCTGCCCGTACTTTTACTTCTCGGACTTCATAGTAGGTGAGACCACCTGTGACGGCAAAAAGAAGATGTTTGAGCTTATGAACGATATAAAAGACACCTATGTTATGCAGCTTCTGTCTTCAAGAGATGAAATTGCACTTACTATGTGGGAATCTGAGATTAAAAAGTTTTGGAAAAAGCTTGAAGACTTCTACGGTGTTACCATAACCGAAGAGGATGTTAAAAAAGCAATATTACAAAAAAATGCCGAAAGAGACCTTGTACTTGAATATCTTGACCTCGGCAAGTTAAACCCGTCTCCTATCTCAGGCTACGAACTTGGAACCAAGCTTGATACATTGAGTTTTATACCGAGTATGGAAGAGCGCTGTAAGCAGTTAAGAGAAAGAATAGACGAGGTCAAGGCCGACTGGGAGGCAAACTATAAGGGTAAGGTAAGCAGGAAGCCAAGGATATTGATAACAGGATGTCCAAACGGCGGTGTCAGAGATAAGACAATCAAAGTATTGGAAGAACTCGGTGCGGATGTTGTCGCATTTGACGCCTGCAACAGCAACAGGGAAAAAATCGAAAAAGTTGATACAACATTACCTGTGACAGAGGCTCTTGCCAAAAAGTATCTTAATATCAACTGTTCCGTTATGAGTCCTAATACCAACAGATTAAAGTTCATCTCAGATATGATTGACGATTATCAGGTGGACGGAGTACTTGAAATAATACTTCAAGCCTGTCATACTTTCTCTATAGAGTCATACAATGTCAAAAAGTCCGTACTTGCAAAGGGAATCCCTTATCTTAAGGTTGAAACAGACTATTCAAAGGCTGATGTGGGACAGATAAATACCAGACTTGAGGCGTTCCTTGAAACAATAGCCGTATAAAGAGGTTTTGATGGATTGTAAATATTATATAGGAATAGATATAGGTTCTACAGCTTCAAAGGTTGTGGTTACAGACAATGAGAAATTACTTGACTCATTTTGTATGCCTACAGGTTGGAACAGTAAGGAAACAGCCAAAGCTATAATGCAAAAGCTTAAAGAAAAAGGCTTTAGTGAAGATATGGCTTGTGCGGCTACAGGCTATGGAAGGATATGTGTAGACTATGCCGACAAAAACATCACGGAGATAACCTGCCACGGCAAGGGTGCTTATGCACTTTTTAAAGTAAACGGCACAGTTATAGATATAGGCGGACAGGATACCAAGATTATTACACTTGAAGACGGCATGGTGAAAGACTTTTTGATGAATGAAAAATGTGCGGCAGGTACAGGCAAGTTTATAGAGGTAATGGCAAACAGACTCGGCTGTGATTTTGACGAACTGTATGCACTTGCATCCTCCGGTGATGCTCTGTCTATAAGTTCCATGTGCACCGTATTTGCTGAATCTGAAGTAATAAGCTATATAGGTTCAGGTGAAAAAAGAGAAAATATAGCCGCAGGTGTCATAGACTCCGTAGCCAACAAAGTAATATCTCTTGCCAAAAAGCACGGCATAAAAAATGAGATTATGCTTACAGGCGGTCTTAGCTTCACACCTTATTTTGTAGAACTTATGTCAAAAAAGCTGGATAAAAAGATTCATACTCATCCGCTTGGAAGGTACGCCGGTGCTATAGGTGCTGCACTATCACTGAGACCTAAACAAAGTAAGCCTATAGTATTTGACTGATTATTTAAAGGACTTTTTGAAGAAGTCCTTTTTTATTTGACTTTTTTATTTCATTGTGCTAGAACTTGTTCATAAATAAAGCTATGAAAGTGTGTTATATATGAAGTTTTATAGAGAAAACGGCGAATATATACATTATGAAATTTGTGGAGAAGGCTTTCCGGTTGTTTTCTTACACGGTAACAACCTTGAGAGCGGCTACTTTAAAAAGCAAAGAGTTCTAAGTAATTACTGCAAACTTATCTTTGTGGACAGCTTGGGACATGGCAAATCGGGAAATTTAATGGAAAAGGTAAGCTTTTCTTATCTGGCTGACAGCCTTGAAGAGCTGCTCTCACATTTGCATATAGAAAAGTGCCTGCTTGTAGGACACAGTGACGGCGCCAACCTTGCAATAGAGTTTGCAAAACTGCATGGCAAAAGAGTGGCAGGTATTATTGCAAACAGCGGCAATATATCATTTGACGGTTTAAAGTTTCTTCCAAAATATGCCTGCTTTTTTGAAGAATACTTGTACAAAGCTCTAGGCATATTTTTCCCTGCTTTCAAAAGAAAGTCTGTGGTATCTCCTCTGCTTCGTGAAAGTCTTGATATATCAAAAGATACATTCAAGAATGCAGACTATCCTGTCATCGTTTTAGTAGGTGACCACGATATGATAAAGAGAAATCACAGTATCTCTATATCAAAACTCTTCCCACACGGAAAGTTTATAGAAAGAAAAAATCAGGGACACAACATTCCGAAGAAAGACAGTAGCTATTTTAATAAGACTGTTTACAAATTTGTTCAATATATTTCAAGGAGGTAGGATGCGCAGTATAATCTCATTCCTAAAAAAATACCAAAATATAATAAAGGGTATACTTTTTATATCAATACTTATTCTGGTAATTATAGAACTTTTCCATATGGGAAAGACTATATCATTCAGTGCCGTAAAAAAGATAATAGAGCATCTCTCACCGCTTCAGGTCTTAAGCCTGATTATCTTCGGAATACTTGCGGTATCTCCGATGATGCTCTATGACTATATACTGACAAAAGAACTTGGCAAAAAAATTTCTGTAGGCAAGCTTATTGAAAGCAGCTGGACGATAAACAGTCTGAACAACCTTATCGGATTTGCGGGGCTTGTGGATGTAGGACTTCGCTACAGCTATTTCAGTGAAAAAGAAAAAGAAGGTAAGACAATGCAGGGCATCTCAAAGGTAATGCCTTACTTTATGTCGGGACTTTCTTTACTCTCACTGCTTTCAGTGTTTTTCATATTTTATTCTTCAAAGAACGCCACACTTAAGCCTTACAGCTTCGTACTTATCATTGCCTCACTTATACTTCCTGTTTTGCTTATACTTTCCACCAGAAAAAATATGGATTACTTCGGAAACTTAAGCGGCAAAAAGATGTCGGCGCTTATAGTGACATCTTTGCTTGACTGGGGATGTGTATCATTATTTTTCTTCTATGTCGGAAGAACTTTGGGATACGATGTGTCATTGGTAAATATACTTCCATTGTATTTTATCTCCATATGTATAGGTATGGTGTCTATGATACCCGGAAGCCTCGGAAGCTTTGACCTTATGATGATCGGCGGACTTTTGCATCTGTCAATAAATCACAATGAAGCCGCAAGCTGGCTTTTGCTCTTTAGAGTTTTTTATTATATAATTCCGTTCTTTATCGGACTTATTCTGTTCTTAAAGAGTATGGGAGGCCAGATCAACGATAAGTTTTCGGGTATTCCCAGTAAGCTTTCAAAGCTTGTAAAGCAGGGTGTAAGCCACTTTATGGCAAACTTTTTCGGCTTTTTTCTTATGGCGACAGCCATAATTCCGGACAGTATACATTCCATCCCCATTATAGGAAAGATGGACCCCATACACGGTCAGCTGCTTTTCCAGTTCCCAAGCTTCTTACTTGGAAGCTTATTTTTCCTGCTTGGAAGACTGCTAAAAAGGCGCTCACAGTTTGCCCTTTGTTTTGCCGCCTGTTTGTCTTTTATAAGTCTGATTTATATAAATATCGGAGATGTTTCAATTTTCAGCAGCATATACCTTATAATATTTATACTTTTGGTATTTTCAAGGCGAAAGGATTTGAACAGGAAATCATTTTTCTATCCTCCGGAAGACAGATTAAAGGACATAGGATATATCGTATGCAGCTTTGCTCTCACATTCTTTCTTATGTATATTTCAAGTAAGAATACAGGACATGAAAGTCTCGGATATATTATCTTCCACAGCAATGTCAGTGCAAAATACGCTCCGAAAATGCATTTTTTTAATATGTTTTTAAACCGTTTTTTACATCTGTTCATCTACCTTGTCATAATAGCACTGTTTTATATTGTAGTGGAATCACTTGCAAAGGACAGGCATTTTTCATTCGGTGAAAAGTTTGATAAGGTCAAATATCAAAATTTTTTACAGAGTTTTGATAATACAAATCTGAACGCTTCACTTGCGTTTTTGGATGACAAACTGCTCTACTACTATACTGAAAATGAAACTGATTTGGTAGCGTTCCAGTTTGCCCTGGAGGACGGCAAGGCTATTGTTATGGGTGACCCGATAGGTAAAAAAGAGTACTTTAAAAGTGCCGTCACCAAGTTTATAAATGAAGCCGAATCCAAAAACCTTATTCCGCTTTTCTATGAAGTCGGACAGGAATTGACCTTACTTTTGCATGAGCTTGGATATGAGTTTATGAAATTCGGTGAGACTGCCAAAGTAAACCTCAATGAATTCGGACTTGTGGGAAAATCCGGAAGAAAGTTTCGTGCCATTATAAACCGAGGCGAAAACGCAGGATACAGTTTTAAGATAATGAATCCTCCGTTTTCAAATGAATTTATGGATGAACTTGAAAATATTTCAAATGCTTGGCTCTCAGGCAGAGAGGAAAAGGGATTTTCACTTGGCTTTTTCGACAGAGACTACCTCTCATTAGCTCCTATCGCCTGTGTACTTAACGAATCAGGAAAGGTTCAGGCATTTGCAAACTTCCTTGTATGCAATACCGCCACAGAATCAAGTATAGACTTGATGAGATACGACCCGCAAACTGAAAGAAACGGTATCATGGACTATCTCTTTGTACAGATTTTTCTTTATATGAAGGAAAATGATGTAGTGTACTTTGACCTTGGAATGGCACCTCTATCCAATGTGGGTCAAAACGACCACAGCTTTTTAGAGGAAAAACTTGCCTTTTTGGTATACACCTTTGCAACCCGTTTCTATTCCTTCGGAGGTCTCAGAAAATATAAGGAGAAGTTTGCTCCTACCTGGGAAGCAAGATACCTCTCCTACCCTAAAGACAGCAACCTCTTATTTAACCTGCTGACCCTATATAAGGTTGACAACAGACAGGTCAAAAAGATATAAAAAATTCCGGTTGGTAATGAATACTAACCGGATTTTTATAAAAATCATAAATCAGTGTTTTAAAAACTTCAGATATACTACTCTATATTCTGAATAACTCCTGTAAAAAGAATTGAACCGTCAGGAGCCGCCACTGCAAATACAAAAGGTCTGTCAATAATAAAATTCACCTGATTCTGTATTATTCCTGCGCTATCCATCATAAATGCAGTGTACGCCGCACCTGTAACACCTTCCTCATCTATCTTTACCATGGCGGCATGCTCTGCTCTGCTTACATAAATATTTTCAACTTCTTTTGTAAGTGGAGTGAAATCTGCCTGTTTGTCTGAAAGCACATCTGTAATTCCGATATTCTTCAGACACTCCAACAGATTTATTTTAGCCGAATCATTGAATTTTGGAACTGTCAGATGCACCAATGCCGAATTACTTTCCACACTTGCAGGTTCCATACAGATTTTTATCATTTGCGGATCTGCTGCAATATCCTGTGCTTTATAACCTTCTTTCGGCAGGAAAAAATACATTGTACCACTGTCGACAAGGCTCAATCCTACAGCCTGAAAATACTCTGTTTGATACAAATTTGTCATAACATCATCGTTCATCATAGGAACCGACTTATCCCCTGAAAGTCCATGAAATATTCCATCATTTGTTTGCTCCTTTGGGAATTCCTTATCCCAAGATGCCTTGTAATAAACGGTTGAAATAAGTGCCAACACCGATTCCGGTTTAAGTTCTAATTCTTTTGTATACTCTTTAAGCAATCCTCCTGTATGCTCATCAGTCCATTTTTGAAGTTTCAGATTCATTGACTTAGATCCCATCTCACCGCTGTAAGATGAAGCATGATACTCCGTTGACAGCCTTTTTAAAGTATCTTCATTATACCCTATACCGCTTTTTAACCATATAGAATTTGCCAACATACTCTTTAGTGCAGGTGTATCCACATAATTGGCATCCCATATCGCTTCTATTCGCTTATTTAAGACATCCATATCCTTTACATTAAGCACATCAAGGATTTGCTTACGTGTATTTCCATCTGTCACTTCAGCCAGCATGGAAAGTGCTATATAAATATTCAATGGCGAACATACTGCATTATGATCTGAGGCATCTGATAAAAGTTCCTTCTGTATCTGTTCATAGTACTGTCCCATCCCTTCCTGCACAGTTTGTGAGTTGTGAACCTTTTCTATATAATCCTCCCACCATTTCCGGTGATCATCTCCGTTTATAAACTTATTAACATCTGTTCCCTCCGAAACCGGATTCGGAATCACAGCTTCAACAAATTTTATGGATTTATCAGATTCAGTAATACTTTTATTTTCTAACTGTGTACCGCCCTTTTTACAGGCACTAAGCATAGTCATTGCCGCCAAAAATATTCCCATGATTTTTTTTATCCTCATACTAACCTCCTTTTTGAAATAATAATAACTTCCCAAATTATACTGTTGGCTTTAACAAACTCATTACAATCTCATATCTTTAGGGAAAGCTTCCTTTCGCATAATCCCCCACATTTTATCTATATAGCTCAGTGTATAAAAATTTTCATAATAGTGATAATAGAAAGCCCCCTTAAGTGTCATCTTGTATCCTTCTTCATCTCTTGTTAAAAATCCAAGCACTTGTAAAAGCCGAAATTCAAGACCGTAAACCTTATTAAGAGGTATATCAAAAAACTCTTCAAATTCCTTCACTTTAAGCCTTGTACTGTATAACTTCCAAAAAAGGTAATAAATCATCCTTTGCCTTTTAACAAATCTGTTTGTAAGTGCAGTCGGCAGTATATTTGCATCAATTCTTTTACAATATTCCAAAACAGAAAATGTATTTATTTTAAACTGATCCTTAAAAAGGCTGGTAGCGGAACAGCCGAATCCGAAAAAATTATCTCTGGTCATTGAAGAATATGATGCCGACTCTTCACTTGCAAAAGTCCAGATAGACTTTCTTACATATCCCTTACTTATACAATAATTTGTAATATCATCCAAAAGTTTTCTCTTTTCTTTTTTAGGCATAGCAGGAACCTTATTTTTGGTAAATGTGAAATCAATTAAAGGATAGATTGCTATATGATTGGCTCCGTTAGCAAATGCCATATCAATATCATTTTTTAAATCTCCAAAGGTCTGTGTAGGCAATGCAAATATAAAATCCATAGAAACCGTCTCAAAGTGAACTTCATTCAGTGCCTTTGAGATATCTTTAATATCAAACTTCCTTCTTTGCAAAACTCTTCGGTACTTATCCTGAAAAGACTGTATACCTATACTTATCTTATCAACTCCTGCACTTTTTAAAGTCTTTAAAACAGAAACATTAACATTATCAGGATGAAGTTCTATTCCTATACCGTCCGTTATAATAAAATGCTCTCTTAAAGCCGATATAATATCCGTTATTCTGTCTGCAAGAAGTGCGGGTGTACCTCCTCCGAAATAAAGGCTTGTAGCCCTTCTCCTGCCGTTCCACTGTCTCCCCACCAAATGAATTTCTTTAATCAAAGCATCTATATAGCCTTTTGCCGTCTCTTCATCATATATAACCTTACAATAGGGACAAAAATTACATATACTTTTACAAAACGGTATATGAACATATAAGCCGAACTCAGAACCCTTATCATATGGCAATACTTTATCAAAATCATTTGTAAAAATAAACGGTTTGGTTGAATGTGTAAGATACATTCTTGTTAAATCTGTAATCAAGCCCATATCCGCCTCCTATGGTGTTTTATACAGTATATAAAAATATCACCATATATTCAACCTGATATATGCTAATACAATTTTGTGTATTTTTCTTCAATATAATCTAAGAAGTACTTCACATCAAAGTCCTCTCCGGTTACCGTCTTCATAAGCTTCGGAGCTTCATAAAGAAAACCGTAAGTATGGATATTTTCCTTTAGCCATTTCATAATCTCGTCAAAATGATTGTTTTCAAGCAAGCTGTCTACATCTATATCTTTTTTCATTGCATGCACATACTGTGCCGCAAAGGCTGTTCCAAGTGCATAGGTTGGGAAATATCCGAAGCTTCCGTCTGACCAATGCACATCCTGCAATATTCCGAGCCTGTCATTTGGCACATCTATTCCAAGATATTCTTTATACTTGGCATTCCATGTCTTATCAAGTCCTTCTGTTGAAATACTGCCGTCAAACAGCCCCTTTTCTATCTCATAGCGAATCAATATATGAAGCGGATATGTAAGCTCATCCGCCTCTGTACGCACAAATGAAGGCTTTGATGCATTGATTGCCTTATAAAAATCCTCAAGTGCAACTTTACCAAGCTGCTTAGGAAAAACCTCCTGTAGCCTTGGATAGTGATATTTCCAAAAAGCCAAAGTCTTTCCGAGATAGTTCTCACATAGTCTTGACTGTGATTCATGCATTCCGCAAGATACGCCTTCTGATAGAATCATTCCGTCATACTTAGGGTTTATATTGTGTTCATAGTAGGCATGACCCACCTCATGAACTGTTGAGAGTATGGCAGAGGCTACATTGTTCTCTATATATTTTGTGGTTGTACGACAATCATTCTCACAAGTCCATGATGTAAACGGATGCTCCGATTCATTTTGATATCCCCATGAAGGATCAAAACGCAAGTACTTAAGTAACTCACACATAAACTTTTTTTGTTCCTCTACCGGAAAGCTTTGATGCAGAAAATCTTCTTTTATCTGCTTTGCATTTGTCACCTTTTTTATAAGCGGAACCAATCTGTTTTTTAGTGCTTCAAAGAATATATCATATTTTTCCACGCTCATTCCCGGTTCAAAGTCATCCAACATCTGATTGTATATACTCTTATCACTGTTCCTATATCCATACAGCTTCTTTTTACTTTCTATCACCCTCTTTAGATATGGTTCAAATATAGAATAATCAGCCTTTGACTTTGCAAGTAACCACGCATCAAAGGATTCATCACATAGCCTTTTAAATGCCACATACTCATCCTTCGGTATGCAAAGTGTATCCATAATCCTTTTATGATAAAGCTCTATGGCACGCTTATCCTCCACATCTATATCATTGTCATTCTTTAAATCCTCTAAAAGTGTCACTATCTCCGGATCTGTCTCAAGGCTGAACAGTTCTCCTGAAAGATAAGCCGACCTCTCATCTCTATAAGCTGATCCCGCACTTGGTGCCACTGTTTGCTTATCAATGCTTATTATATTGAGTGCCATCTGATATGCGGAACATCGAAAGATCCAGTCTTTGTATTTTTTTAGTTTTTCACTTGTATTCATGATTTTCCTTTCTTTATATAAACAAAAAGACCAATCTCTCGACTGGTCTAAAAACTTCTAAAATATCAATTGCCTAACAGTGACGACAACACATGACGCTTACCTAGACTACGGCATCTGTATAGGACTTACTGTTGATACAAGCATCTTAGCATATCCGTTCATAAATGTCAATATACCACAATAATTATTTATGGAAAAGTAAACAGGCCCTTCAGTATCCCTGAATTTTTCAACTTATTTAACTCTTCATTATAACCTCCGGTTTGCATATGAGAATAGTACAAATTTGCAAATATATCGGCAATCTGAACAATATTGTTGTCTACCGAATCAAAATACTCAACAATAAATTTCCCAACGGTTGTTCCGTTCATAAATAATTCTGTATTCAGATAGTTTTCTAAAAAATGTACGGACTCTGTCTTCTCATTTCTTTCATCCAATTGAAGTAAACAGTCTTCATCAGGTAAATATCTTTCATTAAAAAAATACTCCAATGCCAGTCTCAATGTATAGTTAAAAACTCTTGCTGTATTGTCACAAAGCTTATCAGTCAACTTTTCATTATCAATCCTTATATAATATACCTCAAATGAGTTTTTTTGAGCAAAAAAATCCACAAATTTCTGCTTCATCTCTTTATCAAATTGGGAGCCCTTCAGTTCTTTAAACTTACCGTTCTTAAACATCTTACTGCCTTCTTTGATGATTCTGCCTGTTTTCGGACTTATTTTATCTTGATCCAATTCCATTAAACGACTGTAATTTGAAGATACAAAACGTTTATAAGCTTTCTTTACAGCTGTAATATCAAATGTTCTGACTAATGCTATAATAAAGTATTTATTATTTTTTATATGATTATTTATTGAGCCTGACTCATCTATATAAATATTCAAATATCTACCTCTAAACTTTATAGTACCAAACTGTTTTACTTACCCATATAATGCCTGATCTATATCTGCTATCAGGTCACGGACATCCTCTATACCTACAGACATTCTGATAAGGTCAGGAGATACTCCTGCCGATATAAGCTCCTCATCATTCATCTGTCTATGTGTGGTGGATGCCGGATGAAGTACACAGGTTCTTGAATCTGCTACATGAGTAACTATTGCAATTAGCTTCAAAGAGTCCATAAACTTAACCGCCGATTCTCTTCCGCCTGCGACTCCGAATGATATAACTCCACAAGTTCCATTTGGAAGATACTTTTGTGCCAAGGCATACTGACTGTCATTTTCAAGTCCCGGGAAAGAAACCCATGATACCTTCGGGTGATTTTGTAAATGCTTAGCAAGAGCCAAAGCATTAGAATAATGTCTTTCCATTCTTAAATGCAATGTTTCAAGTCCGACTCCAAGGTAGAATGAATTCTGTGGTGAAGGTATAGCTCCAATTTTATGCGATATGTTGTATTTTAATCACATATTTTTCTTTTAATTTTGTACATCTATTCTGTGCAATTATTCCTTCATGCTGCAACCTTCCTGCTACAATTCCGGGATGTATTCCTATCTCTTTAGAAAACTCTTTAATATCATTATCCGAAGTGTATTTTTTCGGATTAAGTTTTTCGTAGTCTTTTGGTGAAATCAAATAATCCATTGCAAATCTATCCGCTTCTATTTCAAGATTATTATTAAAATCTTTCATTTCTTCAACTGTACTACTTATAAACACTGTTTTTATTTTCTGTTGAAGCACATGCTTGATTTCATGGAATAATGAAAACCAAAACTTATCTGCATCCAATCCTCGATTATTCATTGCAAGCACCACTCTATCTTCAGTTACCCATTTTACAGCACCATTTACACCTGAATTCTTCAAATGTGGTAGTAAAACAAATGCAATACCGCAATCCGAAAAAATCTCACGCATTCTTGGCAAAAATTCCTCCGGTTTTTTAACTGTCATACTTCTTAGCTCCGGTAAATACTCTTTTAGCATTGCTGCATTATAAGGCTTAGTATCTATATTTTTTGAAATATTTATAGCTGTTTGAATCCAAGCTCTGGAATTAATGATATTCTTCTCATTATTGCAAGATGCACTTGTTCTAAAATTCACTAAGAAATCCTGTTGCAACATAATTCTTAAATTTGAAACCATAAAAAATTTACAAAGATTATTAACTTTGTCATTAATACTCTTTGCCGTTTCCAAACCAACAACATCTACAAAGTATTTATAATCTATTTCTTTTGCTAATTCTGCCTGTGAGTCAATATCCTTAGCCATCTGTATTTCAATCAACTTTTGATCATATGTATTCTGTAAATTTAGCCAGACTTCTACACTTGTTCCTAACATAACAGAAAGTTTTTTTGCTAAATCATTAGAAATATTAGATTTTCCATTTATCAACTGACTTAAAGTCTTTGTGCTTGTTCCCATTCTTGTGGCAAATTCAGCCTGACTTATTTCCATATCTTCTATAATATCAGCGATATAATATCCAGGGTGAAATGCCACTATATCTTTATATTCATTTATATTACTCATAATGGTTTGACACCTCCGTTACCTTCACAATCTTGATCATTTTACACTGAGCAAGTATATCTCCTTTTATAATCTCACTACCATCATTATCACAAGGAATCATTGTAACCCTATATCCGGTTTTGCCTAATCGTATACTCCATTCATCTTTTCTGTCACCTCTTAAATGTTCAAAATGAAATGGTATATAATTAGCAATATCCATCAAAGACTCTGCATTCAATATAAAATTTTCTGCAGATTCAAGTTTCTTTTTTACTTATTCAGGATAACGCCACTATTTTTTGTAATCAGAGCAAAACTGTTTTTTTACAGTTTCATTCTTGTACAATATCTGCATTCCCAAAATCGATCACTGTCTCCTTTTATTTGATTACCATTTTAGTAATTAAAATTATATCATCTTAGAAGTTTAAAGTAAACCTAGATTATTCATGGTAACACCATGAAACCTTCCATCATAACCTTATGCGCCCTCAGCAAATCATCTACAGAATACGGATTAAGCGAAAGCATCAACTCATATGTATCATAGGCGTTTTTAACCTCTCTTATTTCATTCGGATTTCCAAGGATTCTATTTCCGTTAAGAATAGCCGTCACCTGCTCTAACGAAAGCGAGTTTTGCTCTATTGCCAGTGACGAATGGATTGTTCTTATTCTGTTTTCTTTTCTCAGATGTGGATTCAAATTTCCGTGAGAAAGTACCGTAATTCTTCCTACCTGTTCACATATGGCTGCTACAAGGTTTGTAATCCTGTCAGTCATATGAAAAGGCGGCTTATATTCTCCCATCTTCTATGTCCTTTCTGTCTAATTTTTCTAAAAACTCTCTCCTACCAAGTCCATAACCACATGGTGGCGCCAAATTTCTTCACCGCTGCCTTCATCATATGCCGCAAGATAATAATTTCTGTTCTTGTCATACTTTTTATCTTTGAATCTGAAATTCATACGGAAAATTCTCTTTCTTGCATCAAGCTCTCTGCTGTCTGCAAAAAGAGTCGCTTCATTTGATATTTTCTCATTATCATCAGAGATAAAATAAAGTTTATATGTAGTCGCCTTGACTGTATCGCTTACAGCTTCAGACTGGATAAATTCAAGTACGGTAACATTGCTTGTAATCTTTTGTACCATACTGACAAGTGCTATCTGTGCATTCCCCGTATCAATATGTCCTCGCTCCATCTTAATATTAAGCACGGGAATAAGCATTTCCTGAGGAGACGAACCGCCATGTACAAAGTTTTGTCCTCCTCCGGATACCTTGAAAACGCTGCTGCTTATAGGAAATGATACCACCTTGCCGTCACCATTTCTTAAAATCCTGCCCATAGAAATATTCTCTATGCCGTCCTCATATATCGCCTCATTAGATACTATAAATCTGCGGTTTACAAAAGCGTTTTTATCTCTCACATTTATCTTATCGCTCTCATTAAGCTTATCTCTTTTATAGATAAATCCGTGGTCGGCCGTAACAATAAAATGGTGAGTGTTGGCATTTGACGATATACGGCGAATCAAATCCGCTATCTCATTTACCGCCTCTTTGCAGGCTACGAACACCTCATCCTCCGTATTTGCCTTGTCACCTCTTGCATCGATCTGGTTGTGATAGACATATACAAGCTGCTTTCCGGTGAATACATCTCGAAGTTCCGACTTTTTCATATTTTTAATATCGTCAAACTGTACACAAATACCGTTATCACAATATCTTTGCAATATATTCTGCCTTGTAAGCAGATTGTCACAGCTCATACCGTCTACAAGCACGGTATAATCATCACTCATTGTAATACTCTTATGTGGCAATAATGCCGCCATTCCAAGCCTTGTATAAGAAGGCAATACACTCAAACTTGTATAAATCCTTATATTGCTCTTAGGATCGTCCGCCAATGTAGTATATAGCTCATATCCCACCTCATAACGAAGCGCATCCGAAATCATGACAACAGTTCTGTCCTTAAGACCTCCGATATTGCTGTCATAAAAGTCTATTTGCAAAGGCAGCTTACCGAATGCATTCTCCTCTAAAATACCGCTGTTCCACTTATTCAAAAGCTTATCAAGATATTCATTGGTGTAAATATTCTCTACAAGTTCACGCAGTCTCTCAAAATCCTCACTGTCATCAAGGCTGTCATAATCATAATAAAAATATCTGTAGTTTTGGTCTATCTTATAGTCGCTTGTCTTATACTTTTCCAAAATATCACTAAAGCTGTTAGGACAGGTATACTTTGCGCTCACCACAATATCATATGCACTGCCAAGCATATGATAAACCTTTCCCGTAATCTCACTAAAGTGCATCTTTGATCTGATTGAAGCGACCTCTTTTATTGAATGATTATCAAGCATTGCACCTGTATCCTCTGCAAGCAGACGCTCTTTTATCCACCTTATAATAATCTTATCAATGCATACAAAGGTGTCACAATACAATAATTCTTCAGGCAAAAGATTCTCAAATACTTTGACTATATTTAATTTATTTGAGACAAATTCCGACAATTCATTGTATCTGTCCTTATATAGTACACTGTTTTTAAGATTGTCCATAAATGTGATGATATTTCCGCTCTTATGAGATACCCTGCTCCTTAAACTCTCAGGAAGTTCTCCTGTGATGCTTTTTGCAGTATAGGTGACAAAAAGAGTCAAAACAAAGTTTATAAGAGAAGGTGCATTATCAATATATCCGAAATGCCTTTCACACAGCTTCCAAAACTCACCCTGCAAATCATACTTTTTGAATGCATCAATAAATTTGTTATCCTCACATTCTCCGTCACTTAAAACCGCTCTTACCACTTCTTCAAAAGAGCATGTCTGTGTACGACAGATACTGCCAAGCATTCCGACAATTATGTTCTCTTCATTAAACTGTTCAATCTCAAGGTCATAAAACTTCTGCGTTCTGTCCTTATTTGCAAAGAACTTGATATGCTTTTCAATAATATTCTTATACTTCTCGTCCACTCCGAGGTCCGCCATAAGCAGTGACGCTCTGTCAGCAAAAAATCTCTTTGAATACAGCAATGTATCTTCAAGATGATTTTCTCTTACATCGGGCTTCGGAAAAGGTGCATATATAAGATAGTTGTTCTCCTTATCCTTTCGCTCCAAAAAGTACTTTGTATAAAACTGATTGTCAGGTTGCAAAAAATACACCTTTGCATTATCAAGTTCTATATCCTTTATATCCTCGGAAAACTCGGCCTTGTCATCATACCAAAATACAAGCTTTCTCTTATCTCCTCTAAACTCCTCATTCAGACGAGCGTTTATCTGTTTTAGGTTTAATTCCGCCATCGCTTTACTACTTTCCAATAACCTCTCAAGTTATACTATTTTTCCTTAGACATGATATTCTTTGAATCTGCCAGCACATCATAAAATTTGCCGTCTCTATCTGTCTGTATCTTTCTGTAGTTTACCTTCACACCGTCGTCAAGGTCAAGCTCTATACGACTAAGTGCAAGATGGGCAATTTTCTCATCGTACTCATGACATTCCTTCAGCTGCTTTTGAAGCTTTTCCTTTCTCTTTGAGGCAAGCGCCACCTCGCGAGGGCTGTTTGCACTGTCAATCGTACTTTGCATACGCTTACTCTCACTCTCATAGATACGTTGTAACAAATGCAAATAGTCGATACGCAGATTTCCGATAGTGTCTGCATCGTATCTGTGCAAATATATAAGCGCCTTAAAGCCGTTTTGCTTTCCTGCATCAAAGAGCCAGTAAATCGGTCGCTTACCTGAACCTGTTACCGAGTAGGTACTACAATGATCCTTAAAGAAATCGTTTAAAAAGTAATTCCTTATAATCTCACGGCTTGTATTGCCCTTACCGCCCAGTGCATCCGCAATAAAGTCAAGATTGGCTTCAATTGCAGACTCACCGTAGACTGCCTTAAGCCAAGTACAAAGCCTTGTAACTATATCATCATCAAGGTACTCTTCATCTGTAATCGGAATAATATTGTCACTATCAGGCTTAAATGTGGTATATTTTGAATCATCCCACTCTCCGCCTGCATATGCCAGCCCTGATGCATCAAGTGAGTAGCGTCCGAACATACATCCCACAGCATACGAAAGCAATGATACCACTTCATCACGCTTGGTACGAACATAGTTGGAGCCTTTCATAGACTCGAGCACATCCTCCTTGGTATCAAATATGCGATGCACCGTAATATCCTTATCCGCCACATCGGCGTCAAGTTCATCCTGCAGACCGTAGATATCTATAAAAATACGGTTTAGCTCCTCTTCATTGACTTTCAGCTTATCGAATCGAGATTCACACTCATCTACCCACATATTGTAGCAGTCGGCAATAAGAGTTTGTACGCGATTGGAATTATTTTCTACAAGAGCCGGCTTTACAAGGGGGTGAGTCGCAAAATCCCATGAGGTTTCATAGGAATCCCAGTCGGACTGACTTGCTTTTATATTTTCTTTTGCTAAATTTTCAACTTGTGTAATTCCGGATGTCTGCTCAATTACAGGTATATTAGCTATATCTCCTACTTGAAAATTAATTGTTGGAGAAAATACTGCCAAAAATGCGTCTACCACCGGAGTATTACATAATGCGAGTAAATAAAATATATTTTTTTCACTAAAGCAACTCATCCCCGAAACATCAAAAATATGACCTGACGGTTTATATCTAAATGCAATGTGTCCTGTAGAAATAAGCGACCATGTTATACATTGTTTAAAATAAAACTGTGTATTTTGTGGTCGTGAACGCAACTTTCCTTTTTCATCAACGAAATTACGAATATCAAATCCATTATTTTCCCAGTTGATAACAAAATTATTATTTCCATACCACCTTCTAAATTCTCCGCCCTTATTATATGGGAACCATTTTTCACTACAACATTCTGTATCCTCAATACTTCCGGCATCAAATCCAATCCGGCTAATTGAAACCTCAAACCAGAGCCTTACAAATCGCTCATTATATCCGGTTGCTAATCCTTGTCTAGGCTTTGCAATATCTCCCATAGCATCGTGTGAAAATGCACTAACAAAATCTTCACTTACCCAATACGCCACCGGTTCACCCGGAATCTTTTTAAAGTTATCCTGCACAGTGATATATCTGTTTTCTCCGTCCAAAAACATCTTCTCTTTGCCTT
Source organism: Lachnoanaerobaculum sp. (assembly GCF_057250505.1). Lineage (NCBI taxonomy): Bacteria > Bacillati > Bacillota > Clostridia > Lachnospirales > Lachnospiraceae > Lachnoanaerobaculum > Lachnoanaerobaculum sp. Next base: position 80,624 of record NZ_DBHIEQ010000006.1, read on the forward strand.
GCTGTGAAGTCGGCTCTATAAGTCTACAGTAAGTTCCTCTGTAGCCTTTTATATGCTCTATACATCGTACAAATGCGGTCACCTGTACCACTTCACCGCCGATTTCTTCAAAAGCCCTTGCTCCAAGATGTGCCATATTTATAATTTCACTTTGCATCATCTTCTTTCTAAGCTTTTCAAAGCTTGATAAGAACATCCACGAATGCTGTGTTATCATTGCCTGATAACCGTTCTCTACTGTCATCTCACTGCAACGCTCTATAAATACCGCAAACAAATCAGATTTACTGTCAGGATAATTTTCCTTGATATAGACATTCAACTTAGGACTTAGATTACTTGTTCCTGCATACGGCGGATTTGTAACCACAGTATGATACTTATCTGAAAGCACCTTGCCCACTGCAATTATCTGTCTAAGCTCTTGTACAGTCTCTTCTATGCCCACAGTATTCATACTTATCTGTCCGTCAGTCTCACTTTGTGAAATGAACTTTTCAAGCAACTCTGCGTCAAATTCTTTCACATTAAGTATTGAACCGTACTCCTTGGCGTCTTTAAATGTATCCAACAAGATAAATATCTGCTCTAATGCCTTATTTCTTTCATCTTCACTGCATCCGCTTCCAAGGTATTTAAGATGCTCTATGTTTATACCGTTGCTCTCCTTGATAGAGTGGATATTCGGCTTGTACTCACCGTTTAAGATTCTTCTGTTGTACTGCCTTGCTTTCATCATTATAGAAAAATATGCCAGCTGAAAGGCTCTGTCATCTATATCCAGTCCATAGATATTATGCTCCAAGATACATTTTGTGGCGTCACGAGTGCTGTAACCTGCACTCTCATATATTTGTATCAGCACGTCAAAGGCATATACCAAAATATGTCCCGAGCCTACACAAGGATCAATTATCTTGATATCCTCAGGTGAGAGCTTTGCATACTCTTTTCTGATTTCTGTAAGCTGCTTTTTAACCTCTTCTTCCTGAGTCGCTTCCTCAAGGTAGTACTTCCAATTTGCCTTAAGCTCTTCATTAGTATGTCCCTCCACCCACAGTCTGCCAAGGCTGTTTTCCACCATATAGCGCACTATCCAGTCGGGAGTGAAAAGCTGTGTAACCGCAGGGATCTCTTCCTTACTTATCTTACCCTTTTTTGCAAATGCGGCGGCCTTCGGCTCACTGTTATAATATTGGTACAGCCATCCGATAATCTCTACCTGACCGCCCTTTTCTATATTGAAATCATCTTCTGCTATATCCGTCACAAGCTTATACACTACGCCGTCTCTGTCTATAACGGACAGGTTCAAAAGCAGCTCCGTATAGTCGTCTGTCTTTTCAAAAAGTGCCGGCAATATGGTATTTAGAGCATTACACTGCTTTATAAACAAGAGGTTAAAAAGCTCATCAATATTGTTGTCACTCTTATACGCAGTTATCTTTTCTTTATCATCATCACCAAGCTCAAGCTTCGCCACAAAAGGATTTGTTACTATATCAGGCTCGTGCTTTCCCGACACTGATGAAAGTACTCGCATACGAGAAGGCAAATAGTCATTTACCTCCATAAATCGTATGGCAATAAGTCTATTAAACCAAGTATAGGCAACCTCTTCAATTATATATTTATATGCGGTTTTATAGTCGGTATCCGCTTCCTTTTTTCTGATTACTTCTACAAGTCTTTTTCTTTGCTTTATCTGATTTGTGCTTATAGCATAAGGATTGTCAGTCCCGATATCATAAAACTCTGTACTTATAGTAGACTGTGACAGCGCCTCACTGATTCCGTCCTCGGTTATTCCCATCAATGAAGCCTTATAGCCGATATCCGCAATCAGCTTATTCCTCGCCCAAATCGCAAAGTTTTTTATGGATGTCTTATCCATCAAACTCCTCCCGTTTATAGTTGTATATTTATAACAGTATCCTCTTCAAGTTCTTTTAACATCCTTTCACGCAGAGATGATAAGTACCTGTCGATGTCTTCCTTGCTCTCAAGCCTCCAAAGCATTGTACCTGTCATCTTCTTTATCGGGATGTTCTTGGTCTTTTTAACCTTGTACTGCTTACTCTGCTCTTCAATACTCTTTTTTACTTGAACATCATCGACATCAATGCCCATCTGTCCGGCCTTTTCTTTCAGACTTTGCTCTATCTCAGCCTGCTTCTTTTTTGCAATCTGCTCATCAAGCATATCCATCTCACCCAATAGACGAGTCATCAAAGCCTTTGCTTTATCTTCCAGACCTCTAAGAGTTGATACATTGGTAGAACTCTCAGCTTCATTTAACAACTCATCAAAACCTGACAGATATTTTTGTCTTTTTTCATTCGCGTACTCTTTTTCATTTAAAGTATCCGATATATATGTCCTGCACTCTTTGACAGACTCACATATAGGGTGCAACTCTTCATCCAAAACCTTATTATACGCATCTTGGTATTGCTCCATAAGCTCAGGCAATTTGTGGATTTCCTTATACGGCATACTCATCTTCAAAATGTCACACATCTTTTTTACGGTGTCCTCAAGTATAGCATCCACTATATAAGTCTTACTGTCATCATAAATTCTAAGCTTATCTATAGCACGGCTGAATATCTCCTTTTGACCTCCTTTAAAGAAAGCCTTTACCGGCTCATAGTCTTCATCAAAATCGTAGAAAAAATCTCTCATCTTTGAGATATGACCGAAAAACTCCAAGGCATCGTTTATCTGAATTGCAGACTGAAATAATCTCTTACCGTCCTCTATGACCTTCTTTCCCGGATAATTATACTTAATATAATTTATTTCAAGGTCCTTTAATTCATTTATCATATCATTTGCATGCCTCTTGAAATCAGCCATCACGGCATCCTCATCATCAGGCACTATAGGAGTATGGAATACCTCCTTTATCACATCGCGGACTTCCTTCTTATCCTTCTCACTTACGCGGACACGCTCTTCCATAAGCAGCTTTTCTGTAAAGGCCTTCTTTGTGATGTAATTTATTACCTCATCCGGACTCTTATTGTTAAGATTTACCGACGCACCGTTTAATGTGAATGCAATATCTCCGACTTTGAATAAATATGCAATTATCCAATATATATCATCCTCCACAAATCCGTAAGGAGCTTTCATAAAGCGATCTTTTACAGTCTTCATGGAAGTCTTCATATGGCCTTTTGAATTCATAGAGATAAAGCTTAACACATCCTCTGTCGCATGGATATTTGCTACCGTACCTCCGTTTATCTTCATCTGATTACCGGTATCAAACAGTTTTCTTATATCGGTCTCGCCCATAGCGGTATCAATATAAGAGAGCTTGTGGAATACTATCTGAACGAGACGTCCTATTGCCTCATTCATCTTTGTACTCACTTCCTTTGCACAAAGCCTTGCAATATCTCCGTTTACATAATATCTTGCATCCTTTAGCGACTCCACAAGATAAAGTCTTGCATTTGCATTCCTCTCATTCATCTCATCATGCTTACTCTTTTTGATATTCTCATACTTTGCAAGCTGTCCCGATGTGGCATTCTTTCTTAAGAAACGCTCTATTCTAAGACTCATAGTCATCTCGTTCAAAAACTCGTCGTCATCCGGCAGCAGTACTATGACTTCTCTGCCCTGTCCGGACATCATGCGCAGTGTGGCGTCTTCTTTGACATCATACCAAGGTGTAAGTATACGAAGACCTATATCGAAGTTCCGGCTGGACTTATACGGGCGGTCGTCGATATTTTGATTAAAGCCGAATGAGTATCTTCCGTTAAATGAAGGATATCTGTACTTGTTTTCCTTTAAAATATCCTCATATATCATCTCACCTATCTTTGTGATGACCTCGGACATCTCAACATTTTCTTTTGCAATCTCATTGTTGATTTCCTGCTCTTCATCAGTCAAAAATATATATAGACTTCCGTTTTTTTGTATAAGCATTTGGCTTATCAAGACCTTCAGCGCCTCTTCCACCCTTGACTTTAACTCTATTCTGTCATCATCTATATTTTCAACCATCAAGCTTGTGATATTGTCGATATTTGACTCAATCTGATCTACATACTTTATCATAAAAAGAGTCTTTAAAACATTGATTGCAAAGACATCGCCGTCCTTATTTAAAGGATTGATCGCCGTATTGTCATATGCCTTTGATATAACTCCCTTATGACTGTGGTCAAGGAAGTTTTCAAGCGCATCATAGAAGCGATGGAAAGGAACAAGTATTCCCACCTCATCATCCTTACAGTCGGTTGCGGACTCCTTAAATAAAGCAAGCATTGAACGCTCACCTTCTGAAAGGTGCTTGCCTGAAGCTCCATGTGTACGTATAGATGTCAGCACACTTGCAAGCAGATTGAACTGATAAGGCACAAAAGGGTACACTTCCTTAAAATCATTTTCATTTGCATACAGTTTTTTCTCAACGCCGTCATTGAATACAATCAAATTTTTGATTACAGTCGCCTTTTGCTCATACAAAAGTCTGAGGGGCTCGGCTGCAGTTTCAGTCTTATCAAGTATTCTCTTTTTGATAACTGCGTCAACATTTGCACTTGAAAGTGAAAGTCTGGTATCAAAACGTCCCTGAATTTTTGAAAAATCATTTCCCTTTACCTTGGTTATGGAATCTATATCCTGTTGTGATGTGACAATCACCCATGCCTTGCCCATACATTCCTTGCCAAGCTCCTCGGTAACGGTCTGAAGATTGAGCATAAGCTTTGAGTCATCCCCTATGTACTGTCCTATCTCATCCACAAGGAATACTACATGGTGGTTGTTTCCCTTTTTTTCTATATAGCTTCTTACTCTCTTTGCAAAGTCTTCAATACTTATAGTATAGCTTGTGGTTGCCTTCTCACACCAGTTTCTTGCCGCATCCTCACTCATAAAACCGATATCTGCAAGTGCATCCACTACACTGTCTTGAATAAAATCAAAGTCGGAGCGTGATTCTTCCCAAGTCTCACCGTACTCTTCTTCAAAGCTTTTTTTAAATTCTTCAAACTTTCCGTCATCGCTAAGTTTTCTTTCAAGGTCGGCCAAATACGGCATTGAGCCGCAAAATCCCTGCATTTCATTAAAGACCTTCAAAAACACATTGACAATGGCATCCTTATTTTGCTTTCCGCTTGACTCACTCTTTGAATCAATGTTAAAGAGGATGACATCTGAAGGAGTGGAAGCTGCAAGCCTCATATCTGAGAGTATTTTTTCATCCGTTATCTTTTTATCGTCCACAAAATAGTCATAGGCGTGCTTGTTTCCCACAGACTTATTGTCCAAAAGATAGGATAAAATCTTTAGAAAGTGAGATTTACCGCTTCCGAAGAAACCTGAAATCCATACACCCATCTTCGAGGTCATACCTTCAATACCCTTTTTGTAGGCTACAAAAAAATCCGCAAAATGCTTTTGCAGCTCTTTTGTTACCACATACTCTTCCAACTCCTGTGCCACATTGGTCTCTTCACCCTGTCCGACTATGATGACTCCCTGGATTTCACGGTCAATCTTTTTGGCAAACATATCCTTAATCTGCACTTTGGATCCTCCTATTTCACAAGCTTGAATGCTCTATAATAATTATCGTCTTTTATCTCATCGAACAGTATAAGTTCCTGTTCATTGTATGTGCCCGGAAAAAACATCATCACAGGCGCCTTCACAAACGCCTGATGCAAGTTGTTGAGTACCTTATGTGAACGAAGTATAGGATAACATTTCCCTATACCGCACAAAAACACTACGGCATTATCGGGAGTATTATCTTTTATATACTGTACAATGACACTGTCATCATCATTGAACTTCATAGAATTGCTTACAGCCTTTGTGATTCTCTCCAAACCCTTTTTCTTTTCAAAATCAAAGCATTTTTCTATAAAATTTTTATTTTCAAGAAAGTCGATGATTATATCATACAGGTCAAATACCGCCAGAATAAAATCATCCGCTCCGCTTTCATTTTTCGCTTTCAAATGAGCTATTCTCTCTCTGACTTCAAGCTCGTTTTCAGGCGGATAGTCAAACAGCCAATAGTTTACCTCATTTGCCCTTCCGGCACTTTTACGAAATCCCGGCTTTTTTATGGCGGCTTCCATCATATCAAGTCGCTCTGTCAAATCTGTCATTATCTTACTCCATTCAATGCTTTTACACATACTTCCATATCATGTGTATTTAACCACTCCTCAACTGTAGGACTTAAAACAGGCCTTATAATCTTTCTGTCCGCCTTGCCCTTATCTAAAAGTCCCGCCTCGCAAAGCATTGTCTTATAGTATGCTCCCAGTCGCTTTAGTGTGGCGGCTGTCCACTTGGCAACCCTTTCATCCTGAAGACTCTTATCCTTAAAGAAAATCCTTATATCGCTGTCTGTTAAAGTATCCGCCCCCAAAATAAGTTTTTCACGAATCACTTCATATACAAACTCAAAAAAAAGGCTGTCATAGGCAAGTGATGAAACCAGCACGAATATCTTTTGCATTGCAACATCGCTTCTTTGAAACACTTCCACAAAACTTTTATCAAGCGTCTTAATTCTTCCCGACACTGTAACAAAAATCTGGTTGGCACGGGCGGCAGTCGGCGCACCGAATATATTTTCATTTTTATTCAGCTCTTTAATTTCTTCCAATGTTTTACCGGCGGCAAGAAGCTCCACCACATTGCGAAACTCCATAAACCAAAAAGACATCTTCACCGCACCTGCGCTGTAAGGCTTTTTCTCCATAGCTTTCTCCCTTATTATAATATATTAGCTGTACGATCAAACGGACTTATACCCGTTTATAATCGACTCCAGATACTCAAAATCCTCTTCAAACTCCTCATCTTTACACAAAAGCCTTGCTTCATGTAAACGTTTCCTTGCCTCTGTGCTGTCTTTATTAAAAATTACATACATGAACATATCAAGCAATATAAAATACTCATAGTAATCATCAGTTTCTCTGTACTTGTCAAAAAAGGGCTTACTGTCTGTATACAATTCTTGTGCTCTCTCATATTTTTTGAGATAAAAACAGCAAAAACACAAATTCAACCTTCTTACCATCTCCACTTCAGGCATTTTTTCAAGTGAACTTCCAAAACTCTCAAAAATATATTTTGCCTCACCGTAATCCTTCTTTTTCATAAATGCAAAAGCTATGTTCAGTTTTGCCATATTTTTGATATATTTTGATTTTGTAGTCTTTTCTATAACATTCAATTTATCAATGCACTCATCAAACTTACCTTCATCAAACAGCACTAAAAGCTTCTGTATTTTCTTTATATATACTACATTGTATATTAGATTAAACAGTATAGCTCCTACAAAAAAGATTACAGACGATACTATATAGATCACAAAAACTTGCCTGCCGTTTAACCCAAGTCCTATCTCACATACTAAGAGTATGCTTGCGTATACGATTCCAATAACTAAGATACTTAAAAATCTTTTCATATTCTCACACCCACTAAAAATTATAGCTGATATAATTTTGTATATTTGTCTTCAATGTAATCAAGGAAGCAATTTACATTAAATTCTTCACCTGTCACCATCTTCATAAGCTCAGGTGCCTCATAGCGGAAACCGTAGGTATGGATATTTTCCTTTAACCACTTCATTACTTCATCAAATTTATTATTTTCAAGCAGACTGTCCACATCTATATCCTTTTTCATAGCGTGAACATACTGTGCCGCAAATGCTGTTCCAAGTGCATATGTCGGGAAGTATCCGAAACTTCCGTCAGACCAGTGTACATCCTGTAAGATACCGAGCTTATCATTAGGCACATCTATTCCAAGGTACTCTTTATACTTTGCATTCCATGTCTTATCAAGTCCTTCTGTGGAAATACTGCCGTCAAACAATCCCTTTTCTATCTCATATCTGATAAGTACATGAAGCGGATATGTAAGCTCATCAGCCTCCGTACGTACAAATGAAGGCTTTGAAGCATTGATTGCCTTGTAAAAATCCTCAAGGCTTACTTTTTCAAGCTGCATTGGGAAAACTTTCTGCAATTTCGGATAGTGATACTTCCAAAAAGCTGCTGTCTTTCCGAGATAGTTCTCACACAGTCTTGACTGTGACTCATGCATTCCTGAGGATACACCTTCAGATAAAATCATTCCATCATATTTAGGATTTATATTGTGCTCATAGTAGGCATGTCCCACCTCATGCACCGTCGAAAGTATTGCAGACGCCACATTGTTCTCTATATACTTTGTGGTTGTACGGCAGTCGTTCTCACAGGTCCATGATGTGAAAGGATGCTCGGACTCGTTTTGATATCCCCATGAAGGATCAAAATGCAGGTACTTAAGCAGCTCATCCATAAACTTCTTTTGCTCTTCAACCGGAAAGCTCTGATGTAGGAAATCTTCTTTTATCTGCTGTGCAGCTTTCACCTTCTTTATAAGCGGAACAAGTCTTTCTTTGAGTGCTTCAAAGAACTCATCATATTTTTCCACATTCATTCCCGGCTCATAGTCGTCAAGCATCTGATTATAAATACTCTTATCACTGTCTCTGTAGCCGTAGAGTTTCTTTTGACTTTCTATCACTTTCTTTAGGTAAGGCTCAAATATCGAATAGTCGGCCTTTGATTTTGCAAGTATCCATGCATCAAATGACTCGTCACAAAGTTTCTTAAATGCCACATACTCATCTTTCGGTATACAAAGTGTGTCCATCGCTCTTTTATAATAAAGCTCTATTGCACGCTTATCCTCCGCACCTACTTCAGGGTCGTCCTTTAGCTCCTTTAAAAGCTTTACCGTCTCGGGATCCGTCTCAAGGCTGAAAAGCTCTCCTGCCAAATACGCGGATCTTTCATCTCTATATGCAGCTCCCGCACTTGGTGCCACCGTCTGTTTATCAATTCCTATAATATTTAACGCCATTTGGTATGCTGAACATTTAAAAATCCAGTCATGATATTTTTTTAATTTTTCTTTTGTAGTCATGTTATTCCTTTCCTTAATATAAACAAAAGACCAATCTTTCGACCGGTCTTTAAATTTTATGGTACCAAACTTTTATTAACCTTCCAAAGCCTGATCTATATCCGCTATCAAATCCCCGGCGTCCTCTATACCCACAGACATTCTTATAAGGTCAGGTGATACTCCTGCCGCTTTAAGTTCATCATCATTCATCTGTCTATGTGTTGTAGATGCAGGATGAAGTACACAGGTTCTTGCATCAGCCACATGAGTAACGATTGCAATAAGCTCCAAAGAGTCCATAAACTTAACTGCCGCTTCTCTGCCGCCTGCTATTCCGAATGATATGACACCACATGATCCGTTTGGAAGATATTTTTTAGCCAACTCATGCTGACTGTCATTTTCAAGTCCTGAGAATGATACCCATGATATCTTAGGGTGATTTTTCAGATGCTTTGCAATAGCAAGTGCATTTTCATAGTGCTTCGGCATTCTAAGGTGTAATGATTCAAGTCCTATTCCAAGGTAGAATGAATTCTGAGGTGAAGGTATTGCTCCAAGGTCACGCATCAGATTGGTTGTCATCTTTGTGATATAAGCAGCTTTCCCGAAAGTCTTTGTATACACAACTCCGTGATATGTCTCATCAGGAGTTGTAAGGCTTTTGAACTTATCACCGTATTTCTCCCAATCAAAATTGCCGGAGTCCACTACCGCACCGCCTACAGCATTTGCAGATCCGTCCATATATTTTGTGGTGGAATGTACCACTATATCCACCCCCCACTCAAAAGGTCTGCAAAATACCGGTGTAGGGAAGGTATTGTCAACTATAAGCGGAACACCGTGCTCATGTGCAACTTTTGCAAACTTTTCTATATCAAGTACTTTCAATGACGGGTTTGCTATGGTCTCACCGAAAACAAGCTTTGTATTCGGCTTAAACTTGGTTGCAAGCTCTTCGGCTGAAATATCCGGATCAACAAAGGTAGACTCAATACCCATACTCTTCATTGTATTGGCTATCATGTTATATGTTCCTCCGTATATTGCGGAAGACGCTATAACGTGATCACCTGCATTTGCTATATTGAATATCGCAAAGAAATTGGCTGCCTGACCTGATGATGTAAGTATGGCCGCCACACCGCCTTCAAGCTCACATATTTTTCTTGCTATTGCATCATTGGTAGGATTGGCAAGTCTTGTATAAAAATAACCCGACTCCTTCAAATCAAACAGATCTCCCATCTGCTTTGAAGACTCGTACTTAAATGTTGTGGACTGTACTATCGGAACCACTCTCGGCTCTCCGTTCTTAGGCTCATAACCGCCCTGTACACAGATGGTATCAATATTATAACTTGACATGATAATTCTCCTTTATATATACATATTTGCAGCAGTTTATTCTGCCGATATGCTTCTCCTTACTCCATACAAAAATGAGTATACTTTATTATCACAATAATATCAAATATATCATTTAATCAAAATGTTTTTATTGTTAAGTCAGACACAAATCTTTTCAAATTCCACATCAAGCACTTTATTTAATTCTTCTGTGGAACTTGTACCATATGTTTCCACATAAGCCTCTGAAATCATATCTTTCACTTCTTTATTTATCATTTCATCAAATTTCTCCAATAATGATACATCACCTAATGCTGCTATCAATGTTTGATTGTCTTCAATAACTTCCTTCCGATCAATGACATAATCCGTCAAGTTTTTACAATAAGCATCAATTTCCAATGTATTCATATTTGTCTCAAAGGCCGCATAATCCTGCAGTTTTTCGATAAACTGCTGTGATGACAATGTCTCATAAATACTCAACCACTTATCATGTGATGTATGCCACAACTCATTTTCTCCAAGAACTTCGTGGTTATTTATATAATATATTTCATCAAAATACTTTAATGAAACCGTGAACATCGAAAGTAATGCAAAAACGGAGAAAACAGTTGCTTCATTGTTTGCTGAAATATCTTTTTGGAATACGTTAATCAACAATGAAAGTACATTATATTCCCTATCTACCAAATCACGCATTCTTTCTTCCGAATAAGGCTGTTGCTTTCGTCTGCAATCAAGCATATCTGTATGATCCGCCAAAACTTTATTAAATTCATAGTCTATCTGTACATCTTGCCCCTTTTTTATCAGATTCTTGACTTTATCAATCTGCTGCCCGATTTCAGCACTCATCTTTTCAAGCTTTGCATATATGATTGCAAAACCTGCACATGTAGCACATAAATTTAATCCGTTCAAAAGTAAACCTATTTTTTGCAAATTTGCAACATTTGCCATAAGTTTTAAATTCTTTTCATTGATGGCATTACTTTTATTGATTACATTAACTATATTTTCAAGGATTTCATTATTTTGCAGTTCATTCTGCATCAAACCGTCCACACAAACCTTCTGAATCTTTGCAAACGTTTTATTTTTATTTCTTATGGCAACTTCCATAAATCCGTCTTTATTCAACAATTGCTTCAGCTGTTCTATTGTATTTATATTTATTACTTCACCCATTGATACTCCCTATATTCTTTCATTTATTATTGTATAAAGAAGAATAATAGCAATGACAAATGTACATGTATCAATGCTATAAAGTTCTTTTATATTAAAGTATTTTTTCTTTACTATCAGAAAATCTTCTTTCATTTTCATACCGTTGATAACAGCATCCGGCTTTAACACGTTAGCCGAAAAATCAAAATTTGATATTACCGAATAATTATTTTTTATTATCTCCATATACAGGCAAAAGATAATTCTGGAGTAATCAATCAAATTTCTTGTTGAAAGATTTCTTGAGTTCTTTATTGTCAAGGCTTTCTCATAATACTTTGTGGCACGCGGCATATCTTCTTTTACCTGACTGTTCTTTTTAGGTTTAGTAGCTTTTGCAATCTTATTACCGACAACATAGTCTATACCTTTTATATACGCATTGGTAAGCTTGTCAAAACTCTTCCCTGTTTTTATTGTCACCTTCTCAAAGTAATCACAAATCTTTTCTGAAAGTACTTCTTTTGAAACCTTGTCTTCTTTAATAACGGAAAATGACAAATATTCCCCTACTAAAGCTTTTTTCAGCATTTCAAATGTATCATCGTCAAAGCTGCCGAGCGTTTCAACCACAAAATCAATATATTCCAAAGCTTCACCTCTTCCTCTCATCATATGTATTCACATAACCTGTTTTTTACTTGCTATAGCCCATTATATTCCAAAACCCTTATAATATCTATTTAAAATGCAAAAAACACCTCGTTACGAGATGCTGTTTTAGATTTTTTTATAATTCCATACTTTATAAAATCCGACTTTAATACCTGTACTGCTATACATTACTTTTGTATTAAAGCTGAGTATATCTACTACCGAATTTTTATTAAGTACTTGTCTGACCGTGGATATAAAAGTTATAAACTTTCCGGTATTCTTTTAAAGTGCATACTTCGGGCAATTCTTGACACATTCCATACACAGAATACATTCTGTGCCGTTTGCTCTCTTCCGGGAATTATCGGTAACATCAACATTCATCGGACAGATTCTCTTGTATTTACCGCAGTCAATACACCTGTCCTTATCACACCTTATCCGTAACAGCGAAAAATAGCTCATCGGTTTCAGGAATATTGTAATCGGGCAGATATATTTATAAAATGCCCTATTATCCTTAAAAGAAAACGCTAAAGCTATGCCTATCCCATAATAAACCAAATTTCCAACAATAAGCGCCCAAAACATAATTCGTTCAAGGTTTCCGACCTTCGCCAGAAACATTGCTGCAACAAACATCAGAGACGATACAAAAGTGATGTAGCGAATCCATCCTATTTTCCTTCTCGGCTGTTTAGGCACCTTGTAGGGAAGAAAGTCAAGCACCATCGCCGTCCAACAGGCATATCCGCACCATCCTCTTCCGAACAACAACGGACCGAATATTTTTGCCACCGCATAATGTATCGTTGCCGCTTCAAAAACGCCTGTGAAAAGATAATACCAGAACCCTTCTATCTGCATATTTTCATTGCGAATCAGTCCCGGATAAAAGAGCATATACAAACCTACCGGTAGCTGGACTATATGACGGGCGTGCTTATACTTTCTAATAAACAAAAATACTCCAAATGATATAGAGATTCCAATATAGCTGAAGTTGAAAAGGTAGAACATATTATCCTTCGTCAGCCACAGCACAACTGCTACTGTTTCGAATATCACCGGCATCATTACAGTAGGCCAATATTTTTTTAACATCAAATCACCTTCCAATATCCGTTTTCTTTGCGCCTATACGTTTTATATCAGTTTTCCTTATTTTCATTGTGTTTGTTATAATATTATATATTCCTCCATAGATAGCTGAAGAAAGTATATAACATGGTCACCTGCATTGGCAATATTAAGTATTTCACAGAAGTCGGTCAACTGAACTGATGATGCAAGTATAGTAGCTCCAACACCATCCTGCGTCATATTTTCCACTCCTTTACTGTAATAATCACTGAACTTATGAATGTCGCATAATAATTACTTTCATTGTACCCACTCGAATACGTAATAGGTATAACTGTTTGATTATGTCTTTTTTGCACACGTGACCTCACAATGTTTCACACCAAAACCATTCGTAGCGATTTCAACCTCCCTATATTGCTTTATGATAAAATTTCCCTTACTAAAAACGGTTATGGAACAATAGTTATCATGAGTGTTGAACAATAAATGTATTATCCCATATTGTATCAAGAAAAACTTTTCAACTGTTCTACCAAATCTAAAATAAGCTTAGAAAAGCTCTCTGCAATTTTCCCAATGTCATCATAGCCATTATTATATCCACGCACCTTACCGCTTTCCAAGTCTATAAATACGATGCTTCCGTCACCTAAACCTCCGAATTACACATTTTACTCCTTAATGAATTTATATATGTATTTTTCAGTATTCAGTAAATCTCTTGTTTTTTTCAAGTACAGTCATATTCACCATTTCTTCATTTGTCAATTCAATGTTGAAAAATAAAATTTCAGCAGTATTGTTATTTTGTTTATGTAGATATTGATATTCTCTTATCCCAAAATTATATCAGCGCAACTTATCAGGATGGGCATATGTAAATCTTATAATAAGGCACTTGTTCTTTCGGCATCTTAGCCGGTAGAACCTCTCATTTTAATTTGTACTAAATCTTGACATAGGACCAATATAAGCCATGGATAATATTCTTAATACTTTTATTTTCAAGATATACAGTCTCTTTACTTATACTTATATCTTCTGCTACATTGTATTTTTCTTCTTCATTCATAATGTCACCTAAAATTTATTTTTTAACCTAAATCTTTCACCCTCATATACTCTTATCGGATTGCCTCTTACTATCTCGGTATGCTTGCTCCATGCATTGTTCTTACTTTGTTCAATTTGTGAAGTATTCTTATTTTTCAAAACAATTGCAAGTTTTCTAAGAGCATCCTTTTTATTCATAAGCTGACTTCGTTCTCTTGTTGAACTTATCCTTATTCCTGTCGGAATATGTATAACTCGTACTCCTGTTTCCACCTTGTTTACATTTTGTCCACCCGGTCCGCTTGCATGAAATTTCTCTACTATTATATCCGATTCAGAGAAATTATCATCTACATTAACTGTTTCCGGAATAATACTTACATCCACAAACCAGTTCTTTCTTTTATGCTCCGGCCTATAGCGACCTTTACAAATCCAAAGCATGGTACCTTCAAGATATGACAAATCCTCATCGGATGAAAGCATCACCGAATAAAAAGTTTCTTTTTCCTCTCCGTCCACATAACTTAAAATCTCTAAAGACGGAATTTCCTTCATTAAAGCTTTACATATACCGAATACAGCTCTTTGACATTCCACCGGACCCATACCGGCACTTATTTGTAGAATCATTTTCTGTCCCCTCCCTTATAATTATATATAGGAGTAAGAACATTTTCCACCTCTACGGTATCTTTTATGACTTCTTTTATATAGTCAATTCCTCTATATGCAAAAGGTGCTTCGTCCAAAGTATCCTTACTTATGCAGCTTGTATAGATACCCTTCATTTCTTTTTTGAACTCGGAAACTGTATGCGAAGAATTTACTTCTCCTCTTGAAAGTACTCTTCCGCTCCCATGCGGTGCCGAATTATTCCATTCTTCGTTTCCAAGTCCCCTGCCAAGTAAAACACCTTCCTTCATATTTACAGGAATTATTACCTTTTCATCCAGCTTCGCTGAAATGGCACCCTTTCTTAATATAGGCTGATTTCCTGAAAAATCCACATAATTGTGAGAACATGAAATTTCTTCTATTGCCTTCCACTTCATCTTTTTTATAATCTCAGCAGCAATTATTTTTCTGTTTAATATCGCATACTCTTCCACGATTTTTAAATCATGTAAGTAATCTTCCATCAAATTACCGCTAAGGTAGGTCATTTCAAAAAGAATATCATTTATACCGTTGTCTTTCAGTTCATCCTGTCCCGCTTTCATATAGTACTCAGCCACTTCTTTTCCAAGATGTCTGCTACCTGTATGCACTATAAGAAAAACTTCACCGTTCTTTGCTGTATCCAGCTCAATAAAATGATTTCCACCACCTAAAGTACAAAGACTAAGCAATGCTTTTTCAGATCTTATATGTGAAAAACATTTAAGATTACTTAAATCAATTCTGTCTGCATATGCATGTATATCTTTTCTTAGCCCAAATCCGACCGGAACATTATCTCTGATTACGGTATCAAGCTTCATAAAATCATTTCTTATTTTACCGAGTTTTACCGAAAGCATACCGCAACCGATATCTATTCCCACTAAAGAAGGTAAAATCTTTTTTCCCACAGTCATTGTAAGGCCTATAGGTCCTACCTTTCCCGTATGAACATCAGGCATTACCCTAATCTTTGCGCCCTGTGATACTTCATTATCACAAATCATTCTCACCTGAGACTTTGCCACTTCTTCTACCATGGATTTTTCCACAGTTTCATCACACATAATATACGCCTGTGCGTATTTTCCATTTAATTGTATCAAAATAAAAACCTCTGTTTTCTTATGTTTCAAAGGCTTTATCGTTCATTCTCTAATAAAAAATTTAGAATAATAGACAGCGAACAACTATGCCTCTGTAGTTTATAGTTCCACTTATTGTATTATTCATTGTATTCCTCATAGTTATTCTCCTTTCGATCTCTATTATTTATTGTAACTCTAAAATTATATCATAACATTTTAAAAAACGCATCTTAACTTTCTTCTACATATATCTTTCGTGAAAATAACGCAACTATTATTGAAACCACACCAAATATAAGCTCTACATAAATTAAAGGTACATGAAATCCGTTTAATATAACTATCAAAGTATCCGCCACAAAATGAATTAAAAGTGCCGCAATAAATAAATATCATTTCCCTCCTACTTCTTCTTTCTGAAATAAATAGTATAATTGGAATTGCAAATCCGACTATACAAGATATAACCATAAATACCATACTTAAAAAATGAACTCTATTCATTGTCTACCTCCAAAATATATTTTCTTATTTCTTATCGACGTCAAAAGTGCTATTAATATAATTCCTCCAAAACCATAAATCGGCAAATATGGACTTAATAAAAAACCACGATTTACATATCCGACATGTGTTTTCAAAAGTCCTACCGATACTTCATAAATCCATCCAAGAAATGCACATGCCATAAACATAAGAAAGATATCTCTAAGTCTTTTTAATTTCATGTATTATCATCCTCCTTTTTTTATATTGTATCCTAAAATTTCAAAGTTTCATTTATTTTATACATTGATTTTTCACATATATAGTATATATTATTTTTGGCACCAAATGTTCAAGCAAATATTCTTGCTTTAGTAATATATCATATAGAAGAAAGAGAGATATAAAAATGAATTTTTTGGAAAAAATCAGACCGAAAGAAAAGCTTAAATATTTAAGATGGTTTGATATCCTTATTGTTACCGGTATTATGTTCGGTATTTTTATAGTAACTTCAACACAACTTTTTATCGGCTTACTTCAGTCTGACCCACAAGCCATACAAGATTCAGCTGAATCTATGGATATTGCCTCGGACGGTGCGGCCTATACCGGCAATTTTACATTGCAGTCGATTCTTTTAATTATTGCATTGCTATATTTACTTATCAGAAACTTTGATTTTAAACAGTTGAAAATAAGATTACATTGGTCTGTGATTATTTGGGTACCTGTTCTTTTTTCAATTATGGGACTCTTTGGTGACCTTGTTACTACAGTGAGTGGAGAATACAACTATTTTGATCCTTCATTGTTTAAATACATAAATCCTATAGAAGCATTAAATAAATTTCTGGAACTTTCACCGTTTGCAATAGGATATGCTTTTTTAAACGGATTTTATGAAGAATTTTTCTTTCTGGGTCTTTTGACCTCTGTAAAGGATGAGCATAAATGGTACGCTCTGGCTTTTTCAACTTTAGTCAGAGTATCATTCCACACTTATCAAGGTCTTCTTTGGTCATTAGTAATAGGTGTTGTATATGGACTCTTCTACTATTTTATGTACAAGAAAGTAATAAAGAATCTTTTACCATTCTTTTTGATGCATGCAATGACTGATATTTTCGGTTCATCACTTATATATCTGCTTATAAACTGGAATTATCAATAAACAAAGAGGGGGATGTCGGGAAACGGCAGCCATAAAAGGACATCATGTAGGGCGCCGTAAAGCACGTCGTTATATGAATGAGATGGATATTTACTCAATCTATCCGAAGATGAATCTCTAAAAGCGTATGCAACAGGCTAAGGTATGTCCTTATCTTCTTCGTAACACAGTTATAGACTCTCCAAATCAAGCATGGTCTATAGATATTACATATATACCAATCAAACATGGATTTCTATATTTGACTGCTGTAATTGACTTGTACATCCGCTGTATCGTTGGTTGGGAAGTTGATGATACGCTTGATACAGGAATGGTTATCAATGCCCTAAAAAAAGCATTTGCTGTAGCAAAACCACAGATTTTAAACTCAGATCAAGGTTGCCAATTTACAAGCCAACAGTATGTTGAGTTTGTAAAAGAAAATAATATCCGCCAGAGCATGGGTGGAAAAAGTCGCTGGGCTGACAACATCATGATCGAACGCCGGTTTCGCAGTTTCAAGTACGCGGAGGTTTATCTGACGCAATATGACAACATCAAGGAAGCAAGAACTGCGATTGGACGTTACATCCACACTTACAACTTTGAAAGATGCCATTCTGCCCTTGACTACAAAACGCCGGCTGAATGCTACTATCCGGAAATGCTATTGCCGTATGTAGCTTAATGCATATATGGAGCTTGGGGAGTGCTTCACTATCCTCCCCTTACACTCTGTTACTTATCAACCATATCAGTTTATTATAAAAATATAAAATTTTTGTCTTGACAGCTGAGCCACTATACATGATCGCATCTCCTTTTTCTCGTATACACCATTCTTAAATTTATCAATCTTTTTAAAATTATTCAGTATCGTCATTTATTTTCATAACAGCACCTCCGTATATAGTTTTAAAGATTTTTCCATATTCATCTTAACAGCATATTTTGACAGTTTTAATAAATTTTTCTCCTTACTTGCAAAGTAAGATTTTATTGATTCGCTAAATACTTGTGCATCTATTCTGTCCTTATCTTTGATAATATCAAGTATAGTTCTTTCTTTGTCATACACTGATATTTCTCTGCCAAAAGGACCAGTTATAGTTATTTTCCCAATATCGTAATAATCTCTTTTTACATACTTAAAAATAATATTATCTCTTGCTGCCTTTTTGTTCTTAAATTATGGTTTTTATAAGAACGAAAGTCAATATCCGAACAAAAGAAGATCCATTGTAGCCATAAGACTACCTCCACTGTCTGATGTCGACTATTTAGCACACGTGACCTCACAGCGTTTTACTCCGAAACTATTCATAGTGATTTAGACCTCTCTACGTTGTTTTTATGATAAAGTTATGATAAAACAACGATATAAAGGAGGTTGCATTATGATTAATTCTTACTGTATCAAATATAAAAAGAGCAGATTGAAAATCAACCCACTCTTACATTTAAAAAGTTTTAAATTTCTACAATCAAGCTTCAACTCCCCGGACTTCAATTTGCGTAAGTGCCGGGAATGGAGATTCTCCCTCAGCCTTTATAAGATTTTCAAGCACAAGGCTTTTTATTTTTCTTTCCTTTATCAAAAAACACTGTGGCTTTTCGGATTTCTCAAGTTTTAGAGTTTCACTGCTGCCGTCATCAAAATTAATATCTGCACTTACCCAGTAATTATCATGGGGATAATCCGCTCTCAGTGTAAGTCTTATTTCATTTACAAGTACTTCTCTTCCAAAATCTAAGGTAAGAGCCGCTTTTGGATCTCTGTTAATACCCCAGCTCTGATAAGGATATTTTCCATGAGAGGAGTTTGCATACATTCCGTCTATAGCATTTCTTGCCGCAAATACCGCCTCACCTCTGGTTTCCACATTAGCTGATGCATGAGGATAAAATGTATTATTCTCGTGTTGGTCATAAACATTTAACGCAAGGTTTTTTGCTTTACTTATCTCCTCATCGGTAGCATATCTTGCCTCAATATAATGGATCATTCCTGTAAAGCTCTTCGGTGAATAATTCGGTCTGTTATTTGCAGGAGGAATAAAAAATTCAACACTTCTGCCCGGAATATAGATAAACGCCTCTCTCATACTGTCCTCAAAACGTACGACACAATACCTCCCGGCTTTATCCGTATCAAGTACTATTCTGTCTCCATCCATGTATTCACTGCAATACACAAGCTCCGCTTTATTATCTCCCTCAAAGCCGCAGGCTCTTTCTATCTCTCCCCTACCTACTATTTTAAGTTTAATCATATCTGCTCCTATTAAAGTACAAAAGTTGCTGCTACTACCAATACATTTTCCAATCAGGTCTTGAAAGTCTTGTAAGAGCCTCCATAAAGAAATAATCTCCCCAAATTACACACTCATCTACCCCGCTGTTTTTGCAGGTATTATAAGGTGTTTTCTTTGCATATGTTCCATGTAAAAGCTGACCGTTTGATATGCTCTTATCCTTTACCTGATAATTCTTTATAAGAGAATACATAATTTTCTTTGCTACTGAAATATAGTATGCCTTGCTTTCTTCATCCAGATATTTACTCATTTCCAAAAATCCGCATACTGCGATTGCAGCTGATGAAGAGTCTCTTGGCTGTTCATCTTCATCACCGTCACCAAAACTTAGATCCCAATACGGACAAAGATCTGTAGGCAGATGTTTTAAGAAATACTTTGATACCCTTTCAAAGTATTTTATATATTCCTTATCTCCCGTGTTTTTATAGGCAATGGCAGTTCCATAAATACCCCATGCCTGCCCTCTTGCCCATGCGCTGGCATCCTTATACCCTTGGCAGGTGGCACCATGAGAAAATTCTCCGGTATCAGGATCAAAAAATATTGTATGCCAAGTGGAATCATCATCTCTTATTATATGCTTCATTGTAGTAAGAATATGGTTTTTAGCTATCTTCGCATAATGCTCATCCTTTGTTACTTCACTTGCCCAGTAGAGTAGCGGTACATTTAACATACAATCTATGATAAGTCTGGCATTATCTCTTGCCCACATTTCGCCCCATGCTTGAATATACTTTCCTTCAGGACGATACCTGCTGCAAAGCTGATCTGCAGCCTTTATTGCCGCCTCCTTTGCATTTTCATAGGAAATAAGGCTGTAAGCGGCAACACAGGACGGTATATAAAGAAATCCCATATCATGATGGTCTATATAATGTCTTATATTTATACGCTCCAAAAATGAGTCCACCTGTTTTTTTCCGGCTGTTTCAAAAATTTTTTTGTCCTTCTCATTCTTTGCATTTTCATAGGAAAGCCATACTTCTCCTGTCCAAAAACCGCTTGTCCAATCGGTATTGATACCCGGTGTATAAAAATTCCCCTCACTGTTTGCCGCCGGAAAATGCTCCTCAAATTCAGGTAGATTGTTCTTCACCTGTTCCATAGCCATATCCAAAGCCTCTTTAATCATACTGTACGTGGCTTCCGGGTATTTTTCCAATAAATTAATGTCAATCCATTTATCCACTTAATAAATCTCCTTTTAAATTCTACCATTTAAGCACAGTCATATATTCGGGATTTTTATGAAATGCAGCGACCATGGTTTGTCCAAGCCCGTATACTCCTCTTATACCGTTTAAGTCACTATGGTTCCCCACATCATTTCTAATGAGAACAACCCCGTATTTCTCTTCATTTCTTGTAATTACATATCCTTGGGATGCATCCTTTGCAAGTATAGTTTCATAAGAAAAATTGTATACATCCTCTTTTATAATCTCTGTTTTTTTATTTACCATATTTTTGGTAATTATAGTAGTTAAAAAATATGAACTCCTTGTATTTATTTTAAGAGCACTCGTTTCTTCTATCTGATTATAATGTCTTGAAAGCGGAGAATTTATGATATCAGGTAATATTTCACCGTTTTCATCAAAGCTCTTTACACTAAACTCACATCTTTCACCTTTTCCGATTATCACATTGCTTTCCGTCTTTAAGCTTATATTTTTTCCAAAGGCAAAATGCTGTGATAAAACATTGTCTTTATTCCCGATAATTTCATCACTTATAATAATGATATCGGATGTCGGTGCTACAACACGCCTTCTAAGCAACACTCCAATGTTCATATACCCACAGTGAAATCCTTCAAATAACAGAATGTTTTCTTTCATAACAAAAGTATTGCCCATGGAAGCCGGTAAACTTTTATAAATCCATGAATCCCTACACTGTGCATACTCACTGTTATTTATAATGGGAACATTGTGAATCTGACTGCCTTTAAGTCTATATCTTTCATCAATATCTTTATATGTAAAACGCCCGCTGTCTCTAAGTATTTCTTCACCCTCAAACCGGATTTCAATATGAAGTTTGTCCTGATGCCCGTGACCACCCCCAAGACTTGAGTTTCTAAAATATATAAAGCTTGAATCATCATTATAGGAATTTCGCCATATTGCCTCGCCGCTTTCTTTGGATGTAATAAGACCTCCAAACATTCTCTCGGTTTTTAATTCTTCATAGAATAATATTCCGTCAGTTCCAAAAATCCATGAACTTTCAAAATCAAGTTCCTTATAAGCTGCGAATTTAAGTTTTCCATCTTGAAACAATAATGCCGCCCGACTTAATAAATCTCTTACATCCGTGTCATCCGAATCTCCGGTCAAGATTTGATGGTGATTTGGATAAGTATGATATAAAGTTGCATAAGCCATATTTTTTATAATCTCTTTTTCGTCTTCTGAAAAAACTTCATCATTATAAAGCTTAGCTACTCTTAAAACTTCAAAATATGCATCCAATACTTCATTATGATACATTGGGGATGCCTCCCATTGCATTCCGTCATCATGTATCTGTGTATGAATTGCCGTTTTTAGAAAATAAATTGCTTTTTTTCTATATTCATCGTTTTTTAGCACATGAGAAAGTACATATAAACCTGCATACTCCATAACTCCCCAGTTGCTTTTTATGGAAAATCCCTTTTTATGATTTGTTGCCAAATGCTTTGCATGTATGGATAATGCATAGAAAAACTTTTCCTTTATTTCACCTGTAATAAGAGGATGGGATGTGAAAAATGACATTGCCCTTACCCAGTAGTCTGCACGAAGCCCTGTTTCAAGCGTTCTCCAAACTTTTGAGTCGGAATTTTTAATATCTATATTTTCATTTATCCAGTCAAGCAACTGATTTAGAAAAGTCTTTACATATATATCATTTTGTTTGATCCAAAATGCCTGCCCCAGACATATCCAATATCTGTGCCTGTTTAACTGAAAAATAAACTCTTCATCTTCATTAAAGCAATAATTCCACTTTATTTTCTCCTTAAAAACTACCGGTTCATTTGTGGCTTCCATATCCCATGGAAGTCTGAAAAGAAATGTATTTTCCACAACTTCATCTGCGGTTTGAAGAACAATATCCCTCATTTCCTTGCAGTTTTTATTACAAAAGTCTGCAATTTTTATATACTCTTCTTTCTTGTATGCAAAATGTTCTTTAAAATCATCCCACAACAAATCTATATTATTCATAGTTCACTGTTCCAGTTCTTAAGGAAACCGTCATTTTGATGCTCCATCCATTTAATGACTTCTTCCTCAATCTTTTTTGCAAGCTTTTTATTTTCTTTCTTCTCTAAATCAAGAGTTATTTTTTGCTGCGGATCATTTTTAATATCATAAAGATATCTTTTAGGATTAGAAATAACATCATATCCCAGTTCCATAACATAGGTATACTCCTGTGTTCTAACACCTCTCCATCCAAATCCGGCAGGATCCTTACCTGCTTTTTTAAATTTTTCTACAAAATCCGCTCTGCCGGGACATGCCATGATAAAGCTTACTCTATTCCTATCCTCTGCTCCTTTAATAAATTTTGAACAGTCCTCTCCTTCAACTGTATCAGGTATGGAACAACCCAAAAGTCCCAAGACAGTAGGCATCATATCCTGACTTCCTATACAGGTAGAGCATCTCTTATTATTATTTCCCGGGACATGCAATACAAAAGGAATTTTTATTGACTCCTCATACCAGACATGCTTCCCCATCAGTCCGTGTGAACCCATCATATCTCCGTGATCCGCTGACAAAATCACAAGAGTATCTTCATATAAATTATTTTCTTTCAGGAAGTCAATCAACCTTCCAAACTGCTTGTCTAGACCGCTTATGGCTGCATAATACTGCTTTGTGGTAAGTCTAAGCTCTTCCTCACTCATTGCGGCATTTTCACCGGTGTGATGATGAATATTCTCTAAACTCACATTCTCCTTTAACTCCACATCATCATACAGTTTTAAATATTCATCCGGAACTTCACTGTATACACTATGTGGAGGATTCCAAGATATATACATGGCAAAAGGCTTTGATTTGTCTCTTATTTTTGACAGATATTCTATCGCCTTATCAGTTTCATGCTCAGGTGACCATTTGTTTACCTTAATCATCTCATCACTGTCATGCCAATAATGTGGTGATAAATGCATATCATAAGTACCGTATGAGTACCAATAGTCAAACCCATGTCTTCTTACTCCCGGCGGAGTATATGCATCCCAATCTCTTGCACCTGATTTTGGAAACTCATTGTGATTTTGCTCAGGTTCATCTAAATGCCACTTGCCTATATATGCGGTTTCATAACCGGACTTTTTCAGCACCTGACCTACACAAATCTCTTCATCTTTTAATCTTAAAGACAATCCCTTCTTACAGTTTGTAAAAAATCCTGATGAGAGTGGGTATTTACCGGTCATAAGGCTGGCTCTATGAGGAGAGCAAACCGGAAAGGTGCTGAAAGTATGGTCGCAATAGGTTGATTCTTTGCAAAACTTATCCATATTAGGAGTTTTAACCGGATCTTCCTTTGCATATCCTATAGCCCCGGCTCTCCATTGATCTGCAAAAACAAACAATAAATTCATATTGTGCTTCCTTCCTATCCCTTTACACCTCCGGTTATTCCACCGATAATCTTCTTTGAAAGTCCGATATAAAGTATAAATGTCGGAATAAACACAATTATTACTGAAGCAAATAAACCTGACCAGTCACCGCTGTATTTCATTCCGTTTATCATTGAGAATAATCCAAGCGCTACAGGTCTTAGTTTCTCTGAATTTACAAATAAAAGTGAAAGGAAATATTCATTCCATATTGCTATGAAATTAAAAATTGTTACCGTTACAACTCCGCCTTGAGCCAGTGGAAATACTATCATCCAAAAAGCCTTTATCGGATGACATCCGTCTATAGCCGCAGCCTCTTCATAGGCACTTGAAATATTGGCAAAGTATGCCATAAGGAAGGTAGTTGTATAAGGTACTTTTATAGCAACAAACAAAACTATAAGTACAATTCTGTTTGAAAAAGCGTTACCAAGTAATCCGGCTCCCGCCACCAATGTATACAAAGGTATTATTACCATTATAAGAGGAACACCCATAGTTCCTGCCAGTGCGGAAGTAAGAAATTTTCTTCCCTTGAATTCAAATCTTTGTAAAACATAAGCATATGGGGCACATACCAGAATAATAAATACACAGGATAAAACCGCATAAATGAGTGAGTTTACAAAAAACACGGAAACATTTGATGATACCCATGCTTTAACATAATTCTCAAAATGAAGTCCTGTTTTAAATCCTAAAATATCCCCTGAAAATATATCTGCGGTAGTAGACAAACTTGCAGCCACTACCCAGCCTAAAAGCACCGCAGTAAAAGCAACCCAAAGTATCAGTATTATATATCCGGGTAACAGTTTAATCTCTTTTGACAAGTTAAAAGGTGCGGATTTTTCTTTGTTTTTCAGTATTTTCATAATCTAACCTTTCATAAAATGTTAATTAAAATTCCAAATCATCATCTTTAAGAACTCTATTGGCAACTCTGAATATAATTATTACCAAAGCGCAAAGAATTATACCTATTGCCGCACCCGCACCTGCATCACGAGAAATCATATCGGCGGTTTCAGCTCCGAATACTTTGGTATACATATATACCATAGGTACTACTGTAGATGTATCTGCAGTTAAAGGTGAGAAAAGCTGTGACCATATAAAGAATCCTGCAATACTTATTGACCACATAATAATATTTGTTCTTAAAATTCCTCTTAAAAGAGGCAGTGTTATATGAAAAAACTGTTGGACCTTATTTGCACCGTCTATACCTGATGCTTCATAATATTCCTTGCTTATTCTTTCGATTCCGCTGATCCATATAAGCATATGATGTCCTATCATTCCGAAGCAGTAAGAAAATAAAAGTGCATAGAATTTATGTTCCGCATCCAGCCACTGTATTTTTGCCAAACTCTCCAAACCTATCATTTTAAAAAATGTTGTAAAAAATCCATAGGATGAGTTAAAAGCATATTGAATCCACATTGTAGCCATAGCTACCGCACTGATTACATTCGGCAAATATATTGCCGCCTGAAAAAATCCCTTTCCTCTTATTCCGCTTGTCAAAATGATAGCTATCAATAAAGAGATTGAAAGTGTAACTATACCTCCGATTGTCCATATCTTTGCTATATTAATAAGCGACTGTATAAACAATGGGGCATTGAACAGATCTACGTAATTTCCCAAGCCTCTAAATTCCCATTTGTTTATCGGATCCGTAATTTCCACTATCTTAAAAAAGCTCATAATTACAGTTCTTATTATCGGGTAAATAAATACTCCAAGAAACAATATTGTTCCGGGAATAGTAAATGCCCAAATCATACTTTTATTGCGTTTCATAAATATTTTCCCTTCTGAAACAGGCTAGAGCCAAACTTTTATCTTATTATCTTAAATGCAATAATTTCACCGGTTAAAAAAGGCAGGTCAAATAACGACCTCGTTACCCGCCTGCCCTCTTTTTTCATTTAGACTTTATTTTCCTGCTGCCTTTTTCATATTTTCAACAAATTCAGCACCTGTAATCTTACCTGAGTAAAGCTTAATTAAATTCTCCTTTAATGCCGGTGTAATTTCCGGATTGCTTTCCGCACCACCCATAATCTCTGTGCAGTTATCAAAGTATGGCTTTACATCAGCCAACTGCTCAGGCCATGAAGGATTCTGTGAATCCGCAGGAAGACTTATACTCTCCTTGGCAAGCTTCTCGTCATATTCACCTCTTGTCATCTTCTCAATAAATCCGAATGCAGCTTCTTTATTCTTACATACTGAAGTAATAGCAAAGCTCTGTCCACCAATCATCATGGCTTCTGTGCCGTTAATTCCGTTATTTACTTCAGGATATCCGAAAAATCCCCATTCAAAATCAGGTCCTGTAATATTTTTAACTTCATTAACCACATATGTTCCTACAGCATACATTGCAACCTTACCTGTAGCGAATTCTGTATTCTGTCCTGTAGGGAATACATTTGAAGCCACAAGCTCTGAGAAATATCCCTTTGATGCAAGCTCTGCGAGGTCATTTGCTGTTTGTAAAACCTCAGGTCTGTCCCACTCATTATTGTTAATTGTTTCTTTCAAGCCTTCACTTCCTACAAGTCTTCCAAGATGCATACCGAAAGCCTGTGGTACATAGGCATCATCAGTAGTAATCGGAGTTATTCCCGCATCTTTAAGCTTTTGACATGCTGCAAGGAATTCATCCCAATTAGCAGGCACTTTGTCAACTCCTGCTTCCTTGAAAAGTTTTTTATTATACAAATAAGCATTTGCCTTAAACTGATAAGGAATCTCTTTAAGTACACCTTCATTATAGCTTCTAAAAAGCTTCATCATTGTCGGATTTGAACGTGACTCATAATCACTTGCTTTAACCAAATCCTCAAGGCTTATAATACGATCTCCGTAATTACTCTTATTTCCCTGTCCGTCAAAGAAGTCTACCTGCTGTTTTGCATCAAGTGCCGGAATCAAACCTTCTTTAATTCCTTTACGACCTTTAAACTCTACCTCTATCTCTACACCGGTTTCTTTTTCATAAGCTTTAACAGCCTCGGCAATAACAATTCCTTGTGGCTCTGTAGCTTCCCAGTTTGACCAGTAAACCAGCTTAACACCGCTGTAATCCGGTCCTTTAGCTTCACCATCCTTTGACTCACCGCTTGTGCCCTCTCTTGATGCTTGAGCTGCTGTAGTGCTTTCCTTGGCTGAATTGTTACCACAACCTGCCAGTACCGACATAATCATTGCGCCGGAAATCACTGCAACTCCAACTTTTTGTAAAAACTTTCTCTTCATATAATCCTCCTTGAATATGTATATTCACATATTTTATTAAACTGTATTCCCCTTCGGAAAACAGCAAATATAGTTCTAAAAAAATTCAATCCGCACAGAGATCCGCATTATTTTCAAGAGCGATATCAATTCTGCATGTTATAACATCAGGTACAGACATGTTTTTTATTAAGCAGTCTACCATAATCTTAAAAGCCATATATCCTTTTTCATAAGGATTTTGATCTATAACCGCCGACATTTTCTTCTGCTTTAGAAATTCCAGGGTTTCTTCATTTAGGTCTGTACCTATTATTGCCACATTTTTGTTTTTTCCCTGTTTTTCAAGTGCTTCCACAAATGCCCTGTTGTCATGAGAAGTAAGAGCATACATAAGACATATATCACTATACTTATCAAGTGCCTCACAGGCATTTTTATAGAGCTCTCCCCTATGATCCATATTTCTTGTATATCCTGTTATAAGCTCTATTATCAGCCCCGGTTTATTTTCTTTTATATAATTACAAAAACTTTCCAAACGCCCCTCATGTATTTTTGAGTCTGTACGACCACAGGAAACAAGTAATCTTCCCTTATCGGATGTTATAAGTCCGGCAAGCTCCGCCGCCACTTTACCCACCTGTACTTCCCTTGGCGGAATACTTATAAGACCTTCCGGAATTTCGATATGATCATCTATGACCAAAACCTTCATATCCTTTGCCAACATACTCTGAAACTGCATAAGTACTTCAGATGCTCTTGTGAAAGAAATTGTTATAACACCTCCATACTCATCAGATCCCTTTTTTGCAATCTCTTTCAGCTGTGCAAGCTGTTCTTCTTCGTTGTCACATACGAACGGACTTATTTCTATATTCAGTCCTTTAAGCTCATCGGCACCTTTGTTAATGCCAAGCCATAAATAGTCAAAATAAATCTTTTTCTCCCATTTATCCTTAGGAAGCACCACCGCAACTCTTTCGGTTTTTCTCTTAATGGAGGCTGCAGCATAATTTTCCACATACCCCATTTCTTTTGCCGTTTCTATAATCTTGGAACGAAGTTCATTGCTTATCCCTTCTTTGCCCCTAAGCGCTCTGTGAACAGAAACAGCAGATACACCCAATTCTTTTGATATATCCTTTATGGTTACCTTGCCCGGAGCTTTCTTCATAAATAATCCCTCTCCAATCTTTCAAAAGTAAAATTGAATATCAAGTTTAATTATCGTTTGCGTAACCGTTTACTTAAGTGATATTATATACCATAAATACTTTCTCGTCAATATTTTTATTTAAGTTGTATGAAATCAATTGGACTAAAATAAGCTTTTATACATCCGAGACTTTTTTGTTTTCATTGTAAGCTTTTGGCTATCTCAAGGATTCTATCATAACAGGCATCAAAGAATATTTTATATGCCTCACAAAAATAATTGCTGTATAAACCGGTATCGGGGTTTAAATCTCTATTGCGCTGACATCCTCCTCTACATACTCTGTAATATTTACATTCCATGCATACTCTATCAAGCTTAAAAGACCTTTCTATAAATCCGATTTCAGACCTTTTTTTGTCTATCTCAATTAAATTATTTTCATTAAAATTCCCAAGACGATATTCATCCATAGCATAAAAATCACAAGGGTAAACACTTCCGTCAGCTTCCACTACTGTTTGAATCCCACATACTCCATTCTGCTCACAGGATTCCGCCATATAACCCCCGGCAAGGTTTATATAATTTATGAACTGCCTGTTGTAGGGATCTTTCCCTTTTTTATAATCCTTGTACCATAAGTCAAACAGTTCAATTAAAAACTTTCCATAAACTTCAGCCGTTAAGGAATAGTGCTTAATTCCGCGCTCTTCATCAATGGGATCAAGGCAGGCTATATACTGCTGATACTTCCAGCCCTGCTTTTTATAAAAGTGATAGATATCTGAAATATTCTTTGCTACCTTAGATGTAATAACAGTTAGAATATTATAATCCACCTTATGCTTATCAAGCAAATTTGCCGAATTTAATATTCTGTCAAAAGTATTGTCTCCGTTTTTTGAATGTCTATAAGAATCGTGTATTTCTTTTGTACCGTCTACCGACAATCCTATTAAAAAATTGTTTTCCTTAAAAAAAGAACACCATTCATCCGTCAGTATAAAACCATTGGTTTGAACGGCGTTACTTACTTCTATATTATTTTTATTATACTGTTTTTGATAAGCCAATGCCTTTTTGAAAAAATCAATACCACATAAGGTCGGCTCACCTCCCTGGAAAGCATAATGTATGCTCCCCTCCGCCCTAAGCATGGTTTTTCTGATTGTGTTTTTCAAAGTCTTCTCAGACATAAATCCATAGGAATTTTGCAAACGCTTACTTGCCTCATCACAGTAAAAACAATATTCACAGGACATATTGCAAAGACCTGATGCGGGCTTAATTAAAACAGTTATTGGGGGCATGTGGTCTCCTTTTTGTTGGTGTAAATTTTAGGTCAAACTCTTTTGCAAGTAATGCATCAACTTCATCTGCAGAATACACTCTTCCTGCTTTTATAGAAGCATATCCTTTCTTCAGTTCCGTATCGAGTTGCTCTCCGGTCATTGTAGAAACAGACAACGGTGTGGATGTATTTATCATGGTAGAATCTCCTTTTTTATCATATTCTTAATAATCAACTTTGATTATGATTCCAAATACAGTAAAGCCAAGGAAGTCTCTTTTTATGCCTATTGCTTACTCCTATTTATTGGTAATAATATCATTTTCCAAAAGTACTTCTCTAAAGTATTCATTTCAGCATTCTCGTTACATTTACTCTTTTATTTTATATCATTAAAGAGTAAATGTAACAATTGAACTGTAAAATACATAAGATTTCACTTGTAATAATTATTTCTCCACCACAACATAACTTCCGGTTTTATAATGTACATTTAACTTATCATACCTAAAACCCTCATCCTTAAAAGCATTCAATAGAGTATGCATAAAAAATCCATGTGTTATGACTATAGCTTCCTCTCCATCCCTACAAAGCATATTTACAAAACTTTTCGCACGTTTTTTTGTAATCAATCTTCCTTCAATCTGTCTTGCAATATTAAAAAAACACTGAATCCGTCCTGCAAAGTTCCAAAACCATAACGGAAATCTAACCTTTGAATCAAAAGCGGACCTTAAAGGCACCTCGTTTATCAGCTCAGTTTGTCTAAGGTGGGTTTGTCCGAATATACTTATAGCAGTCTCTCTACTTCTTGATAATGTACTTATATAAATATTTTTATAATTATAATCCGGTAAGTTTTGCTCAGTGTGTTCGACAAAAGAGCTCTCGTATTCTTTGCAGGCTTTATCAAATTCGTCTGAGGTATACCATTTTTTCCATATATATTTTACTTTTGAATGACGCATAATAATTACTTTCATGGTACCTCCCGAATAAGTTATAAGTACATTATTATTTAATAGCTAAATCCGGCAGTTTTAAATATATTATAAATAGCTTTAGTATATCACATCTACACCGGTATACTTATGATATCAATAAAACCTAATATAATGCAGTCTGATACGCTACAGAATATAAAATTATTATATCCTCTTTTTTGATGAAAGTATGTAATTAACCTCCTTAAATTCAGGTGTTTTATAACTTCCAATTTTAATACCTGTACTACTATACACCTCTTTTTTTAAAGCTAAATATATGTCTAATACCGGATTTGTATTCGATGCTTGTCAATCCGAGTTGAATTCATGAAATCGTCAGACAGTCTGCGTCCCTCAGAATACCCATCATCGGCGAGATCTTGTTTGGACGAGAGTAGATTGTATAAATCCACTCAATTCAAACTTTTTGATACTCTCTTGCATAAATTCTCCTTAATATTATGTTTACTATGCATAAGCAAAGCTTACACTGTCACAACTGTTCCGTTTATTTTACCTTCAAGTGCATTCTTTATTGAATTCTTTTCGTTTAAATCAAATACTGCAAGCGACATCTTACGTTCAAGGCACATAACAGACGCCGTCAAATCCACTACGGCAAGTCTCTTGTCAATAACCTCTTGAATAGTAAGCTTATCATACTTTTTGGCGTTAGGTTCAAGCTTAGGATCTGCACTATAAACTCCGTCAATAGACTTTGCCAAAAGTATCATATCCACATCCATCTCAATAGCTCTAAGCACAATGCCTGTATCTGTAGAGAAGTACGGATGTCCTGTACCGCCTCCGAAAAATACCACCTTGCCTTTTGAAAAGCTCTCATTTACCTTGTCCTTTGAGAAAAGCTCAGCCATATCTCCACAGGCAAATGCAGAGTATATAGCGGTATCTATCCCTTCAGAGCGGAATATTTCAGATACATAGATACAGTTCATAATAGTTGCAAGCATTCCGATCTGGTCGGCCTTTGTTCTGTCTATAGCTTCTGAAGTTCTGCCTCTCCAGTAGTTACCTCCGCCGATTACTATACCTATATCACAACCCTCAGCCAGTGAAGGCTTTAACTGCTTTGCAATATCTCTTACCTTTTCTTCATTGTAGCCGCCTTCAGGCTTTGCAAGGGCCTCGCCGCTTAATTTCAACATTACTCTTTTCAAATATGATTTAAACTCCCAGTACTCCTTTGCTAAAAGGCAGTATCTTTCAATATCATCTATATTCTCTATTGGCTTTCTTCCATTGCAAATTAATTTATCTACAAATTTTTTGTCATCTAGTATATAGTTAATTAAATAATCATCACAAATAATTATTCTATGGTATAATAA